>NZ_JAKEVM010000137.1 GCF_022398475.1 Pseudoalteromonas shioyasakiensis
GTGTAGTATTACAGTCACATTTGCCGTTAAGTACAATGGTTTTCCCTATGAGCCTGATTAATCTAAATAAAAATGAAAAATTTATTCTTAGCTATTTGAGACGTAAACATAAAGCGAGCCGAGTTGAACTTGCCAAAGTTATGGGTGTGTCAAACCAATCGCTGACAAGACTAACTAAGTCTCTATTAGAGTTTGAGCTAATTGAACAACAATCAAAAACATTAGGCTCAAGAGGTCAGCCTGCTATCAATATCACCATCAAACCGAATAAACTTTATGCGGTTGGAGTCGTTTTCGCTAATAGCAAACTCATAATTAGATTAGATGATTTATGTGGCGACCACATTGCTGAAATTTCAAAAAAAATCGATTTGTCAAAGCCTAAAGAGTGTTTAGAAACAGCTGAAAGTACACTTAATAGCGTACTAGACAGTATGGCTATCAACGAACAAATCATAGGAATTGGCATCGCAATTTCTGGTTTTTTTGTATCATCTAACACTGTTTGCAATAAATACAATGTTGATGAGTGGACCAAATTAGACTTGCTCTCTTTTTTTGAAGTCGCATTCAAAGTTCCTTGCTATGTTGAAAATGATGGAAATGCAAATGCTGTTGGTTACTCACTATCTAGTCGTGGTAGTGATCTTGAAAGTGCTTTTGTACTTACTTTAAGTGAAAACATTGGCGGCGGATTTATAGCAAAACAGCAACTGTTAAAAGGGCATTCAGGTAATGCAGGAGAGGTCGCAGCACTATTTAGCCCAGATCCTGAAGCTGTTCGTCCTTGTTTAAGTTCGCTGAGCTCTTATTTAAAAAGATGCAGCATAGAAAACTGGCAAGATTCGCTCGATCCTAGTTCTGATGATCACCAACATTATTTAGATTGGCTTGATAGTGCCACTTGTGCACTTGAACAACCTCTTCACTTTATCCAAGTCCTTTTTGACCCAAGCGCTATCGTTATTTCGGGAGATCTTCCCTATCAAGTTAGAAAGACTATTGCTGATAATGTGAAATTTAAAGCGTTAAATTATAAACATACAGAGGCTGAAAAAGCTGAGTTAATTATTGATAATGAGCCTTCGCCATTAAGCAAAGGTGCAAGCACTTTGGCCATTTACCACTTTTTAGGCACCCTATACTAATAATGCAATATATATGAAATGATTTATATTTATCTTATCTAAAAAAACTCAGAGCTCATTGTGCAATTGTGGCTTTTTCTTATTGGCTCTCTATTAGTTGTATTGTGGTTATGGCTAAAGAGCAACAAACAATCTTCAGACTCATTAATAACCGCCAACAAAAATGTACCATGGTACCTAGCGGGCTCATCAATGAGTGCTACAACACTCTCTAGTGATACACCGATTATAGTGGCTGGACTAGTATATAGCTTTGGAATAAGCGGTAATTGGATATGGTGGGTCGGTATTCTGAGTTTGCTGTCTACTGCTTTTTTCTTCAGCAAATACTGGTATCGAAGTGGTATAAAAACAGAAGTAGAGCTGTACGAACTTCGCTATGGAGACTCCTCACACACACGTTTTTTAAGAAAAGTTAAAGCTATTTTTGAAGGGGGTATTCTTAATGCAATTGTCTTAGCAAGTCTGACGTACGCTTTTTCAATAATTTTGTCTGAAGTACTCTCTAAGCATCCCATTTTGCACTTTACAGAACTTCAAATTCAGCTCTGCATCTTTGTTGTATTTCTTATTGTTGTAATATACACGGCACTGTCTGGATTAAAAGGAGTAATAATTACCGATATTTTCCAGCTTTTCTTTGCTGTAGGTATTTCATGGGTCGCCTTATATTTTATTCTTGAAAGCCAATCTTTAGCTTCGATAATTGCTGAAGTGCCTGACGTGAAAAAGAATCTATTTTTAGATAATAATACGTCTAAGAATGAATCTATTTATTTTTGGATTTTTTTAGTCATTGCATGGATATACAAAGCGCCAGGTTCCGGGCCTTTGATACAAAGAGTGATATCGTGTAAAAGTGAATCAGACGCAAAAAATGCGATTCTAATGCATTGTGTTATTCACTTTTTTATCAGAAGTATTCCGTGGGTATTAATTGGAGTCGTCGCGATAACCTTAACAAACACCTCCTTAAGCGCAGATCAAGTTTATGCTCACGTGATTATGAAAGTGCTGCCGCCTGAACTAATAAACCTCTTTATTTTTTGCTTAATTGCTGCATACATATCGACCGTTGACTCTCACCTAAATTGGGGCGCATCACTTATTACTAATGATTTTTACATAAAAGAAAAGCCAAAAATCAGCAAAAAAAGTGTCTACTTTTTATCAGTACTTTCTTTAAGTATATTTAGCTATTTAATCTACCTATTGGGTTTTATAGACAGCTTATTGTTTATATATCAACTTCATATAGTAATATTTGCAGGGCTTGCACCATTTGCAATTGGTCGTTGGTTTTGGTGGAAAGTCACTTTAAATGCAGAAATTTTAGGTTACTTATCTTCTATCACTCTTGGCATAATATATTTCGTTATCAGCCCTAAAGAAGCTATCTATTGGTTTTCAATGCCTATGCTTTTAAACCTATCTAGCTCCCTAATAATATTATTTTTGCTTAAAAGCAAAGCCCAACTACCTGATAAAACACATTTCGATTTTTACAACAAAATTGGGCTGCCTTTACATAAAAACCACAACCACCTATTTTCAATAAATAAAAAAGATATCATTAGCGCAGCAAAAGACTGGATAATTGCAGTTATCCTTTTTTCTACCTTAATGATTGGAGTCACAATTGTATTTATTAGCTAAGTCATCGATAAGCTGAATTAAACAGCCTCTAAACAAGGCTCCTCGGCCACTTCTGGCTTATCAAAAATGCCTAATCGAATGCGAATGAAGTGCAAAATTTCTTTGGCGACATCAATACCCAACGCACCTTCTAAGCCTTCAAAGCCAGGGCTTGAGTTTGCTTCACAAATTTTAAAGTGCTGCTCATCAAACAATAAATCAATGCCAGCCACATCAAGGTTAAGTACGTTCGCAGTTTGGGTTGCAAGCCATTCGATTTCTGGCGTGATAGGAAATGACTTACCTGTGCCACCTGCACTGACGTTGGCTTTAAAGTTTTTACCCTGTGAGTTACGCTCCATACACGCAACAGCACGGTCACCGATAGTAAGTACTCGCAAATCACGACCATGACTCGACTTAACAAACTGCTGTAAAATGATGTTTGCTTGTGGGTTTGCAGCCTCAATCAGCTGCATTAAGTCATCAAACTCTTCTTTTGATTTTGATAAGAATACGCCACTGCCCTGCGAGCCCGATAACGTTTTAATAACCACTGGAAAGCCAATTTGCTTTTCAACCAAATCAATATTCACCGGAAACTTAACCAACATGGTATTCGGCGTTGGTAAATTACATTCAGCAAGAATTTGCTGTGCAAACAGTTTGTCTTTCACCGTTTCGATTGATTGCGAGCTATTGACACAGTAAACGCCTAAACGCTTAAGGTGGCGAATAATCGCCAACGCAAAATAGGTTGTACTTACACCCATATGAGGAACAACAAAGTCTGGTAGCTCAACAGATTGGCCATCAATTAAAATACTTTTACCGTCTTCACGGGTAATAGTCAGATCAAATTGATCAGGCGAATAAACTTGTAAATCTATGCCCTCTTCTTTGGCTGCAGCAAGTAAGCGCTCAACTTCATAGGTTTCTTGCTTTAACAAGCCTTGGCTATCTTTATAAATGATCCACCCGCGCATAGTCGGTACCTCTAGTCTTGGAGTTTCGGTGACAAAAAAACGCGGATTATGCTCAGCATTCAGAACCGAGTAAAACCAGAGCCGAGTAAAACAAATTAATTTTATCGACACGATAATAAAAACCACTACTTAGTGATTAACTATTGACCAAGTTGTTAACTTGAGGTAAAAAACAACAATAAGTTAACATAAAAACCCATAAGAGAAACATGTGAACAGGACGCTTGCATTAATCTTCATTCTGCCACTTACAGCATTTGCACTGAATGAGTGGCATATTCAAAGTGATGGTTTTAAAACAAAACCCAGCACACAGCAGTTTGTTGCCTCTTACAAAACACAGGCCGACCAAATAGCCCCACAACCTATTGTGAATTTAACTGCGCCGCTTAATCAGTTATCTAATCTTGCGCACGATTATCTATATAAACAAGGTCGATTGCCTGACCAATTAGCAAACACCGCATTCAGCGAATTTGATTTAGACACCCTAAAAACCCTACAACCCGGCGATCACTTTATTTTAGTGATCGACGAATACCTTAGTTATACCGTCGAAATTAGTAACATTATTGAGGCCAGCAATGGCGATAGAAGTGTGTTTGGCAAGGTCGATGATCATGCTAAAGCAGGCCATCAAGCCGTGATGACGCTCACAGAAGACACCCTACAAGGCCAATTTGATGCAGGTAATCAAAGCTACAAGTTTCAAAGCCATGGTGAGTACGGGTGGGTGACGAAGTTGTAGGTTACTAGTTACGAGTTACTAGCTACAAGGGGAAAAGGGAAAGTTAGCGAGTTTCGAGGTACAAGATACAAGGGTAAAGTTACGAGATGCGAGTCTGTAGCGATTTTACATCGCATCCTAGAATCTAAAATCTAGCGCCCAGAACCTAATGTTTACCCCGTAGGACTGGCTTTAGCCGGGAATGGCTTGAGTAAGTGACGAGGAACAAGTTCGAGTCTGTAGCAGTGATTTTACATCGCGTCCTAGCGCCTAACTCCTAGCTCCTAGCCCCTTTCTAACTTTACTCTTTCCCCTAGCAACTTTCCCCTAGAGTCTTTCCCTCGTTAACTCGCACCTACTCCTCAATCGCGGGCCATAAACTTGCGCCGTCGCTGTCGATTGGGCTTAAAATTTCAAGGCCTAGAATTTTGGCGATCAGCGGGTACACATCTAAATTACTTACTTCGTCTAAACGTAGACCTTGTTTAAAGGCGGGGCCGGTGGCGATAAAGGTTGCAGCCATATCTTCGCTATAAGCATAACCATGAGTGCCTAAATAACCGGCCATTTTGCTGTCGGTAAACACTCGAGGTGCGTCGGTTTGTAAAATAATATCGCCAACGCGTGGGCCTTTATCATAGTAATAATCACGCTTTTGCTGCTCGCTTAGCACGATATAACGACCATCAGCGGCGTGAGAAAGCTTTTTACTGAATCCGCTGATGTCTGCTTTGCTATCTGGTTTTGCATAATATAAAACCCGAGGGCCGGTGTTTTGTACTATGAAGTTTTCGTCTTGCGGCAGGCTATCAATTTTAATGCTAAGGCTGGGATCAACAGACGCCATACCATGATCAGATACAATCACTAAATTAATGTTTTCATCAAGCGCCTTTAAACGGCTCGATAAATCAGCCATTAAACTATCGAGCTTTTGTACCGCTTCATAGGTTTCTTTGGCATCAGGGCCAAACTCGTGCCCTATACTATCGACCAGCGAAAAATAGCTGATCACTAAACGTGGGCGCTGTGCTTTTGGTAAGCTCAACCACTGAATAATTTGATCAACTCGCTTTTGGTAGTCGCTGTGTTTTGAATAATAATAAAAGTAATCAGGTAGCATGCCGTTAAAGCGCGCATCTGATTCAGGCCAAAAATAGGTGGCGGCTTTTAAGCCTTGCATTTGTGCAAGGTTCCAAAGCGGAATGCCATTTACCCAAGTGCTGTCGTCTTTCCCTTTACCCATTTTGTAGCAGTCGTTACGCTCAGTATCACAAAAGCGGTTCTCGACAATGCCATGATTAACAGGCAATAAACCGGTAATAATCGACAAATGATTCGGGAAGGTTTTGGTCGGATAAACAGGGCGCATTTTGTTTGCTCTCACGCCCTGTTCACTGATTGCTTTTAAGTGCTTTGCATGGTGTTTTTCAATGTAATCCCAGCGAAATCCATCTATCGAAATAAGTACCACAGATTGCTCTTGCTCCGCTTTTACAAGAGAGCTGAACGCTAATAAACCCGCTAAAACTAATTGCCAAATACGCATGCGAAACCCTTTTTAGTTCAATTTGTTAATTTGCTCAGAAACTTTACCAAACTGTTTTGAAAATTTTGTGATCATGCTTTCTAGCTTTTTCACACTACGTTTTAAACGTGAGCCGTTTATTTGGCTATAAATAAAGCCCCAAACGCCTGTAACCACACTTAACACAATAAACACAGCAACCGGTAGGCCATCTAAGTGCTCAACCACTTGCGGGTAATCATTGAGTAAATCAATGCCAACATCTGGCACAAGTGTATTTACTAATGGATAAAAATCTTGCGCATCAAAGTACCAAGCTAACCCTATTGATGTAAGACCAAGTAGTACCATACGGTTAAAGCCATGCACCATACCAAAACTGCGTACTGATGAGTTGTCATAAGTAATGTCTTTACTCACATTAACGGCATACTCTCGGTAATACTTATAATAACGTTTTGTGTCTACACTGCTGTAGGCGTAATACACCCAATCACCAATATCAACAGAGCCCAGTAAATCTTCACCCGCTTTAAAAATATATGGTTCACCCGATGCGGTTTCGAGCATGATTTCACCTTTTAAAGTGGTGCTACGATTACGATAAACTTCAACGCGCTCTTTTACGTCACTACCTACATACGTGCCACCTCGATACGTCGTTGTGGTTTCTGTCGTGGTCACTGTTTGGCGGGTTTCATTAGCATGTGCGCTTTGCTCTTTTTCTAGTACTTTGCCAAGCACAGCACGATGACGAATAGTGCCTTTTTCGTTACGTGCCCAAACATTTTTATGCACGTAATCGTTTTCATACGCAAGACTATATTCATCCATAATGGCATGCTCAAGCTCAGCGATACTAGTTGGTTTGGTTATAGTTGGCTCTAACGCTTTTTGAATGCTAATAGCTTGCTCATCATCTTTTGCAAGTGATTGTTCTTTTTCAGTAATCGCTTCAACGTGTTGCTTAGCGCCACAGCAATAACAATGCGCAGCATCTTGGCTAATACGCTGCTGGCAAGAGATACAAATAACATCTGACTTACTTGGCGTTCTTGCCAGCATGTTATAACCCAGTTGATTTAGGGTGGTCGATAGCATCACATCTGTTGCAGCTAAAATCGCATCATACTTTGCTTCTTGTTTGGCTTTAGCTTTTTTATGGTAGTTGTGCTCTGCCATAAATACCCCGATAGCAACTGGCAATGACGCAAGTAGCGCAGGTAAAAACTCAAGCTTTGCAGCAAACAACATGATTAAGAATGTAATAACACTTAGCACCAGCCACAAAATGGTTCCGCCAGTGTAGTTTCGGCTAATGGTTTTGTCCCAGCTGCGATATTGTTGATCGGCAAAATGCACAATCACAACTGGCATAAAGCGGTCATTTTTAACTACCCGCCTAGCATTGCCATCAGCAATGCGATAATTAAGCGTTAACGGTGTTTCTTGAAATGCGGTGATTACATTGCCCTTTTGTAGGTTAGCAATCACATCTTTTTCTGCATCAACACTAAACTCATGAATAATGCCATCTTTGTCTTCAACTTCTAGCCACCAATAACCGTACAGCATGTTGTCGTTATTGGTTTTATAACGACGCTTATAGTAAAACATTGATTTCACAACGCCTGTGACCGTACTCGCTTGTGGCGCATAGTTTTTCACATCAACCAGCAAGTCAGGGCTGAGTTCTTCAACCGTGTGCATTTGTCTTTTTTGCTCAAGAGCTTCTCCACAATCACAACAGTGAAGATCGGTGGCATACACCGTATTTTGGCAATGTTGCATTTTCATTCCTTGCTTAATTAATTGCTTAAATCAATGGTTAATGTTTGTTCGCCAGCATCTACTTGGTGCCAACGTCGATACGTTTTATACCCAGGCGCCGACACTTGAATATCATAAGCGCCAGTTTTTAATATCATGCCGGGGCGATATTTAGGGCCGATATTCATAATGCGAATAGTGGCGTTCGCCGGGTTTGTAGTAATGGTAAGTTTAGTTTTTTGCTCAACCAGATATTGTCTACGCTGTTGCTGCTCAGCACTTAAACTGGCATCGCCATGGCGCAAAATATCAACCTTGGCTAAAGCATGGCTCAGCGGGCTAAAGTTCTCGTAAATATGCAGTTTTTCTTCAAACTTTAAACCAAGAGGATGCAGCAGAGGCTGGGCATGCAAAGTCCAACGAATAGCATAACTAAACACCGGATTGCTCGACTCATCGACCTTGTCTAAAAAGTAGTTAACAGGGCTTTGATCATCCTTGGTAAAGGTGTTATGCACAAACATTACTGGCACTATCAAAATCAGCGCAGGCATAATCAGCTTTTGCAAAACAGATACACCTGTCGTTGGTTGCTTTTCTTGCTTAGGTTTAACCAGTTGCCACAGTTTTAACGGCAGCTTGCTAAAGGTTAAGCAAATCAAAAACAGTGATAACGACATCGAGATAGGCGGAATAATCACCGAACGCAATGCTTGCTTACCGTACTCAGCATACTCGCCACCATCAGCAAATTTACCTTCTGAGCTATTAAGCATGGCTAGGTATTTGTCGGTGCGTTTTGCAATGTTTGGATCAAGCACCTTGTCTTTAAAGTTCTTTTTATTCCAATCGGCACGAATGTTTTTTACGTATAAATCACCCATTCTATCGGCAATTTTTGCTTGAATTTGTGGGTGTAGCTGAAACGCAACCCAGCTTAAGTTTGGCTTTAAACTCATGCCGCGTTTACGCATTTCGCTTTGCCATTGTGCATTAGCTTCACTTGTAACCTTATTGGCTACAGCATTAGCAAATGCTTGGCGTTGATTCACATTCCAGTTGCTTTCAAGCTGTAACCCTTTGCTGGCAAAATGTGATCTAAGCTTCTTTTGCGTTGTTTCGTGAGCACGAAACGCCATTAAGTTTTCGATTGTAAATGGGTAGCCCGTTTCACTTACAAACATCTTATGAAAATTTGGATGTTGTAAAAAACGCAGCTGGTAATGATCTGGGTCATCGGTGTATTTATAGCGCTTATCTTTAAAGCCGCCATCACCACCGGTTGCTAAACTAGCAGCTTGTAGTGCGGTATAAACACCACCAGTAAGCACACCCATTAAAATAGTGCCTGCGGCATTTTCAGCAACCGAAACATCTTCTTCAATAAGCCAGTAATCAGGCTCTATGTAGCCAATACCGGCTTTTAAAATATTGCTTCGGTAGTCTGCTGCTTCGCGTTCATAACAACGATTTCGGCGGTCTTTTTCACTGCTTTTGTCATAACGCTCACGGCATTTTGCAATGCTGTGGTGGTAATCATAAATCTTCGGGCCATACTTTTGTGCACGCGCTGACGCTTTTGCGATATGGGCTTTTTGCGCTTGTTGGTACTTGTTCCAGCCGCTATTGATCTCTTGTTCAACTTGCTGCCAATAACCTTGCTCGCGCTCACCGATACTTGCCAAAGTGCTGTTGTACTTTTTACTGCCATCAGCATAGGCTTTGTATTTAACCACCAGCTCATCATATAACTGGCTGTAGTTTTTATAATGTTTATCAAAATCTTGATACGCTTTTTTCTGTACAAACGCAGCAATAATCTTTCGCTTATCTTGCTCTAGGTTGTCTGAAAGCGCGGCATCGCTATACAGTAAGCCACCAAACAGCGCCAAAAAGGTCAGGTTTTCTGAGCTATGTAATTGCTCAGGGTTGTAATCAAGGTCATTCACTTTAATCGAGTTAATCGCCAGTGCATCTCTAAGTGCTGCACTGTAGGTAGCAAACTGGCGCTGCTCTGCGGTTGAAGGCTCAATTAAGGTTTTTTCAATGGCATATTTTTGGCCAAAAAACACCACCGGCCAAACTAAGCATAATAAAGCAATAAACGAGATAATCCCGCGGCCCACTTTGGCAACCATAGCCTTAGGTAAAAAGTCAGCTAACAGCAGTGCAACACCCACCCCAGATACAGCTCGGCCATAAATTTCGAGGTGTTCAAGGTCTTCTGCCGAAGGGGTACCTAAACCGACTAAAGAGACTAACTGGGCATTAAAAATTGCCTCAGGTAATAAATATAAAGTAGCTAAAACAAGTAGCAAACAGCGCCACCAAAACGGCTTTATTAAATCAGTCATAGTTTTATTCTTATTGTTTTTTACGCAGTTCTAGTTCAACAGCAGGATCTGTTTCTAGGTTAAAATCTTCATCGGCTTGGCGAGTCCCAATTTCTAAATTAGGTGCTGAAGGAGTCGATGTTACTTTGGGAATATAAGTTTGTGCCTGAGTTGATTTAAGCGTGCCGCCGACCGCTGGGTAAAGCTGATTCCCTTTATAAGCATACAGCTCATCAAGGCGCTCTAAATCAAGGTCTGTGGGCATGCTGGCAATCAACCTAGCGTCTGCTTCATCGCTAAAATACGGCTGCATTTTTGGTAACTCAAACACAGAACAAAAGCCATAAACAGTATCGTCCATAATCACAGAGTCAGGGCGAAGAGAACGCGACTGCGCTAATAGGCTGCGCTCATGATAGTCGTGGCCGTTAATAGAATAAGTGGCAATCATAATACCGCGCGCTTTAGCAACCGGCTTTAAGCGTGCTGCACTTTGCTTGTAATGACGAATATCAAGCACATAACCAAAGTTACGTTTTAGCTGTTTTGCTAATCTATCGAGCTTAACTGGGCTGTCGTAACGTTTTTCACGATGATAGCGATTACCCAGAGCTTGTAAGCTCTCAAGCTCTTCTTTGTTGCGCTCGTAAATTGGGTCGCTACCAGCGCCGCGTTTTAGGTCACTTGCTAACTTATTCATAGAGGCTTTTGCTGGTGACTGAATAAATGCCAAGTAAATATCTGGGTTAATATCGCGCATACGAGTCAGGTTGCGCATTTCTAAACTGCTAAAAAAGTAGTTACCACCACCAACAAATTCATATGCTAAATAATCCAGCATTTTTAAATCGTTAACTGAAGCCTTTGATTTTATTTCAATATTCAGTTTTTGATGAGGCTTACGGTAGCGCGCAAATGTGGCAGCAAGCTCTCTGAATGAAGGTGGCATATCATCGGTAAGTAACCCGGTATCTTGGTTACGATGACGTAAATAGCCCCACTCTTTTTTATAGCTCATCGACTCAATTTTGCGGCGCTTATTGTCAACTGTGCCGGTTTCCCGACCTGTACGGGCATCATGATGCACAACCCACACATCGTCACGGGTAATTCGCACATCAATCTCAACAACGTCAAAATTGTTGTCGATGGCATCAATTACCGCGTTAAGCGAGTTTTCTGCATAACGAATTGAGCCACGGTGGCTCTGCAAATTAAAGTTACTGCATTGCCTAGCAGAGGCGTAGTTGATATTACCAAGTTGGCTTTCATAAAAACCTCGTGCATACAGTGCACCCTGCTTGGCCTTAATTGCATTTTTTTCGGCCACCGTTAAGGTGCTTTCAGCGCTTGGCTCTGGGGTGCTTTTACAAGCCGTTAAACCAATACAACACAGGAAAATACTGGCTAGGAGCCATGGTTTTTGAGACAGAGTTTGCATCATTGCTTTATAGCCAAAAGGCTTTCCTTTTTAATACAAGATAATGAAGAAGTGCGTAAAACTGAATAATATATGAATAAAGG
>NZ_JAKEVM010000138.1 GCF_022398475.1 Pseudoalteromonas shioyasakiensis
GTTTTATCCATCACAAGTTAGACATCACCTAGAGCTTGAGGCTAACGTTCCTTGTCGATTTATTTTTCCTCACAGTGAAGAGCATTTTGATATTAAGCCAGTGATTGCTTCATTAAAAAGTAAAGCCAAGGTGAGCTGTGAAATAGCCGACTATGGTCATGGGTTTATGAACCCGCTATCTGAGAATTTTAATCAGCTCGGTTATCAGCAATTTACCGAACAGCTATTAAAAGAGTGTTGTAACTCAGAACTTGTCCCCAACGATTAAAAAACTGGTCTATAGTCATTACTAAACAACAATATAAGTAATGACTATGACGGACCAAACAAATTACAGCCACTTCTTATCTAACCCGGTTGCTAAACCACCTTGTCGAATGATCAACGCGCAAATGTATGGTTTTTTTGTGTCTGGCTGCGAGCAAAAAATGCAGTACTATGTTGATGCAACTTTAAATCTACTAGCAACCGAATCAACCTCGTTTAATGTGTTAGGGAGTACTTGTTTACTTACCTTCACTGATATCGAAAAAATTTCTTCATTAACGCCACCGTTTTCAGAGCATGGCTGGATGCAAGAAACCGATATTATTATTTGGCTGCCGGTAGCAAAAATGCAAGATGGTGATATTAGCCATTTATATTGGTATCCGGCATTTATTAGCGTCAATAACATTTATGCTTTGATTAATGGCCGAGAAGCCTGGGGCTACAATAAATACCTCTGTGAATATCAAATGCCTGCGACTGTGAGTGATGCGGGCGCCTTTAGTATTTCTTTAGAATGTTTTGATGTGTTTAACCCAGACTCTAAATTAGCAATGCATGAGCTATTAACCATTGAGCAAACACAGGCAAGTACCAAGGAAAACCTACTCGATAACTTATCGCATTTTTCTAAACACGTTACCGATTTGTTTGATGCGCAAATTAAAGGCATTGATTTATCGCTTCTTAAACAACTGTTAGACGGGTTTATTCATCCGCAGATGGATCAGATTTTGTTTAAACAATTTCCCGATGGCCAAGGAGATAAAGCCGTTTATCAAAGCGTGGTTCACTCACCATCGTTAATCAAAAAAATTCACCAATTAAAACTTTTACACAATGATTTTAGTTTGGATGTAAAAGCTCTTGCGAGCTTTCCTTTGAATGACATGTTTGGCATCGCACTTGGCAAACAAGCAGTTCATTTACCTTTTTACGTCAATATGGATTTTGACCAGCTTGGCGCAACACAACTGTTACCAGCACAGGGGTAACCATGGAAAAAGAAAAAATCACCATTGTTGGTGGCGGTGTTGCAGCGATGACTGCGGCAGTGTATTTAACCGAGCAAGCTAATTGGCAAAGCCAGCGCGAAATTACCGTTTATCAACAGGGTTGGCGCCTTGGCGGTAAAGGGGCGAGTGGCCGAAACGTCCATTTTGGACAGCGCATCGAAGAGCATGGTTTACATGTTTGGTTTGGCGCCTATGTGAATAGCTTTCGCACCTTAGAAGGGGTGTATAACTCACTCAATCGACCTGCAAGTTGTTCATTAGCTACTTGGCAGCAGGCATTTAAACCACACAGTTTTATTGCCTTACAAGAGTTTATTGATAATGAATGGCAAACTTGGCCGATAGATTTTCCTACCGTTGAAGGCAACCCCGCTGATGGAAGCCTAGATATAACAGTGTGGGACTTTGTTACCATGACATTAGCATGGCTAAAAAAGTGGACCGAAGGCATTGAGCATGTTTGTCAGCAGCAAGATGCTAAAACCATTTTAGTGACTAAAAAATCACGGGATCAATCGTTACTCAAACACATGTATCAAGAAATCAAAGCAGACATTGATACCCATTTAAATAGCGCAAAGCAGTTTATTGATGATATTGAAGCAGGTGCAACTGAAATTGCCTCGAACCCACGAACATTGATAACTCACTTGCTGCAGTTCACCGAAAAGCAGGCTACCCATACAGATAAGCAGGCCGATCGGCTGGTGATTTGGTACATCGTCAGAAAGTTAAAACGTTGGTTTAAAGACCAAGTTATTGATCTACTAGATGACAACCCAGAGCTGTGCAGACTTTATATTTGTGCCGATCTTGCGATTGCAATGCTCACAGGACTGATTAAAGACAAAGTATATCGCGACGGTTTTGGTGTCATTAATTGCTACGATTTTCGTCAGTGGCTCGAAAAAAATGGTGCGAATAAAACTTACAGCGTCGATTCAGCGCCAGTGCGCGGCTTTTATGATTTGGTGTTCGCTTACCCTAAAGGTGACTTTAGTAAACCCAATGTTGAAGCAGGCGTTGCCGCCCTTGCTATGCTACGTATAGGTCTTTGCTATAAAGGCGGCGTGATGTGGAAAATGCAAGCAGGCATGGGCGATGTTATTTTCGGACCAATTTATGAACTTTTAAAGCAGCGCGGTGTTAAGTTTAAGTTTTTCCATCAGTTAACTAACTTATCTGCTGGGCAAACTGCCCAAGGTGAGCCGCTGGTGAGTGAAATTGAGCTTTGCCAACAGGTGAGTTTAGTTGGCCAAGATTATGACCCGCTCATTGATGTAAAACAGCTGCCATGCTGGCCAAGTGAGCCACTGTATGAGCAAATCAGCCCTGAACAAGCGCACTTATTGCAAGAATATCAAATTAATTTAGAGTCATTTTGGAGCAATTGGCCCGAGGTGTATCAAGAACACTTTAGCACCCCCTTGCCAACAGTGACGCTTCGCCATGGTATTGATTTTGATACACTGATTTTAGGTGTATCGGTTGCCTCTCTTGAACACGTTGCCTCTGAACTTTTAGCTGTAGATTACGCGCTTTCTCAACAAGCAACAAAAGTTCAAAGTGTGGCGACTCAGGCTTGCCAAGTATGGTTGAATAAAACCGACCCACAACTTGGCTTTACGCAAACTAATGCTGCTCACGAAGGGCCTATTTTAAGTGGCTTTGTCGAGCCGTTTGATACCTGGGCTGCAATGGGCAACTTGCTCGATAAAGAAGATTGGCCAAGTGACAACTCACCAGTTAATGTTGCCTATTTTTGCAGTGCGTTTAGCTGCGAAAACTACCCACCTGCCAGTGCACATCAATTCCCTGAGCAAATGAAAGCCGAAGTAAAATTGAATATGCATAATTTGTTTAGCGCAGATATGCGGGCACTTTGGCCTGAAGCCTATATTGATAACAAGTTTGATTGGCAGGTATTTTACAGTGATCCGCATAGCATTTTACCTGTTCTTGAGCAGCAATATTGGCGCGTCAATATCGATCCCAGTGAGCGCTATGTCTTATCTGTGGTTGATTCGAGTAAATACCGCCTGGCTACAGATGGCAGTCAGTTTGTTAATTTGCGCATCACTGGCGACTGGATAAAAACCGGGGTTAATGCAGGCTGTGTTGAGGCTGCTGTGATGGCCGGTATGCAAACAGCGCGGGCAATATGTGGTTGGCCAAGCGAAATCAGCGGAGAGCATGCATTCGAAAAAGGTTAGTGTGAATAAAGCTGTAAAAAAGTATGCGTATAAGTCATGAAATTACATGATTTATATGCGACTTTAATCTATTGTTTGGTCTATACTTACCACTAAATTACAACAATTTAACAAGTTTCCCTCTTTTAAGGTCTAAAAGCCAATGAAGCGTCCTTTTCTTAAAGATCCAAATCTTATGATGTTGTCGAGCTCAAGCTTGGCGGCATGTGTAATGGCAAGCGCTGTTGCACAAGGAGCTGAGACTGAAAAAGACATGGAAGTTATTAGCGTTTATGCACAAAAGCGTCCTCAAGCAATTGAAGACGTGAGTGTGGCGGTAAGCCAAGTGAATGGCGAAATTTTAAAAGCTCAGCATTTTAAAGATTCAACTGAAATTGGTTTGTTTGCGCCAAACGTTAAAATTACCCAAAACGCCGCAGAAGGGACGCCTCCCGCTGTCAGCATCCGTGGGGTGGGGTTACTTGATTATAATACGGCGAATACTTCACCTGTTGCCATGTATCTTGACGGCGTTGCGGTGGGGTCTGCTAATAATCAAATTGTTAACTTGTACGATATTGAACAGCTCGATATTTTACGCGGCCCGCAGGGTACCTTGTTTGGTCGTAATTCTACCGGTGGTGCAATACTTATACGCTCAAATCGCCCTGAGTTTGATAGCTATGGCGCGTTGACATTAGGTGTTGCCAATAACAACGCCACCAGCGTTGATGGTATGTGGAACCAACAACTATCAGATTCTAGTGCATTGCGAATTGCGGTTAACTATCAAGACTACGAATACTCAACAAATAATATCTACGCAGACTCGCCAACAGCAGGCATGGAGCAAAAAAATGCCCGTGTGTCTTTTTTGTCTGAGTGGGATGACGTTGATCTTTACCTGCAAGCGCATATTGAAGATTGGGATGGTATTGCCCAGCCAGTTGGTAGTATTGGTATTGTCGCGAACCCTTTAACGGGTGAGCTGTGTTCACCAGCAGATGCGGGCTCAACACGCTGTTTTGATAACTTTGGTTTTAATGATGGCAGTGATGACTTCTTTGCTGTGAGCGTCAATAACGACTCACCTCATAAATCTGATGGCTACGGTTTTATCGCCGAAGTGAATTGGCATTTTAACGAGCAAAGTACATTTACCTCACTTTCGAGCTTTAACAATTTAGAGAGAAGCCATGCCTTTAACTGCGATGGCTCGCCAGCTCGTTTGTGCGAAGGAGTATTAGGGTTAGATACTCAACTATTTAGCCAAGAATTCAGGTTATTAAACGAATTTGCTGATTACACACTCACCAGTGGTGTTTATTTTGCCGATGAGACGATTGAGCAAGATAATCTAAATGATATTTTGCGTGATTTCCGGGGTATTTTACCGACAAACTTAACCGCGACCTTTATTTACGATAACGAAATCATGATGCAAAATTTGGCTGTATTTAGCCAAATTGAAGTGCCTGTCGCAGATAAATGGATGATCACAGCCGGTCTTAGATATGACTATGAGTCACTTGAATATGACTCAATCGCCATGTTAAATGCGGTGGTTGATGTGAATGACTTAGACGGAGTGCTTGTACCATTTTATCGTGTTACCGATGAGCAATCAGACAATGGCTTTACTGGCCAATTTGCCGTTAATTATCGCTATTCAGATACAAGCAATCTTTATTATCGTTTTGCAAATGGTAGCAAAAGTGGCGGCTACAATGGTGGCTTTTTGTCATCTGAAGAACAAGCAATCTTGGCAAACTATGGCAAAGAGCGCTTAAATGCCCATGAAGTTGGCTTAAAGTCGTTCTGGCCTGGCAAGCAACTTAGAATGAATTGGGCGGCGTTTTACTATGACTATAACGACCAACAAGTGTTTATGAATCAAGCCTCAGAAACACCGCAAATGCCCCCAGTGCAATTACTTGAAAATGTTGCTGATTCAACTATTTATGGCCTTGAAACTGAAATCAATTACCAAGCAGCTAAGCAATTAGCCATGCTACTTTCAGTTGGCTATATCCCTCATGCTGAGTTTGAAGAATATGTTGACCCACTTGGCAATAGTATTACCGATAACCAACTACCATTTACTTCTAAATGGAATGTATCAGCGGGATTAAAATATGATACCAGCTTGGCGTCATATCCGTTATCGGCCAACATTATTTACGATTATCAGTCTGAGTTTTATTTTGATCAGAACATGAACCCTTATGCCCGCCAAGACGGCTTTAGCATTGTTAATGCGCATCTAAAATATGATGTTGATAATTGGTCATTTACTTTATGGGGCAAA
Source organism: Pseudoalteromonas shioyasakiensis (assembly GCF_022398475.1). Lineage (GTDB taxonomy): Bacteria > Pseudomonadota > Gammaproteobacteria > Enterobacterales > Alteromonadaceae > Pseudoalteromonas. Next base: position 5,784 of record NZ_JAKEVM010000138.1, read on the forward strand.
AATTTATTTGATACTGAATACAGTCAGTTAAAGTTCGATTTAAGTTCGTTCCTAGGCATGCTTGAAGACTTTAAAGGGGAAGGGCGTCGCTATGGCTTTGATGTTTCACTGCAGTTCTAGTCGTTGCCAACTCCACGATGGTACAGGGGTTTTGTGAATGCGGTTAAAGCTGTATTTTAGCACTCTGCTGTTTGTGGTTTTATTAAGTGTTTCGGCTAATGCACAAGATACGTTTGTCTATACCGACGCTGTAGCTGAGCAAAATCTTCATGATGTCGGTGAAGTGTTTACGGCAAACGATAATATGTTTCCGCAATCGGTGGCTGCGATTGATGCTTGGCGAGCCAGCAAAAAACCGCAATCTCGAATAAGTTCTGTCGGCGGTAGCTATTGGTTAATTGTTGAAATTGAAAATCAAAGTAATATCGAAGATTTAGTTCTCTATCCGTATAACACCTTGGTTTCGAAAATAGAAAGCCGCATTTACGATATAACTGATCCAACTGCCCCGATACAGCACTTTGTAACCGGTGGGGTCGAGCCGAATCAATTTGCTTTTCACTATGGTAATCGCTTATCTCTTGAAAAAGGTAAGCACTATATGCTTATCACTTATTTTGAGAGTGACTACTTTTATACTCCCGCAAAGCTGGTATTAACGCCTTATCAAGATTATTTTCAAAACATAACCATTGAAAATATGATCATGATGCTGTGCTTTGGGGTGGGCATTGCACTTGGTTTATATAATTTATTAATTTACTTGGTTTCTCGTGATGTCACACACCTTTACTACGCGCTATTTACTGCATCCTGGGTGTTTGCTTGGAGCCATTTTTTCCATATTTCTGATCAGCTGTTTGGTTACTATAATCCTCATCTTCATTGGCTCGGCTTTGCCCTCACACCCTTAACCAATATTCTTTTTTACAACAACTTACTCAAACTTAAAGAGACATTTCCCAAACTGGCGCAATTATCCCTGACGGTGGGTGTAATCGCTACTCTGGGTATTCCGTTTTGTATTTTATGGCCAAGCTTTGGTTTTTATTGGTCAACGTTAGTAACGGGTGTTGCTTTATGTTTAGGCTTATACATAGGTATTCGCTGTATGCTCATTGGCTTTAAGCCAGCACGCTATTTTGTGCTGGCTTACATTGCCATGATGCTACCGAATATGGTCGGTAATTTAACTAATTTAGGCTTGCTGCCAGCTACCTCCATTAATTTATATTTATTGGGTTTGATAGGCACAGCCATGGACGCCATGTTGCTGGCGTTTGCTGTGGCCGATAAGTTTAGGCTGCTTCACGATGACAACGTAGAGCTCAACAAAAATTTAGAAGAAAAAGTACATCTAAGAACTTTGGAGCTTGAAGAACTTGCCTCTGAGCTTCGCGATGCGAATGAAGCTAAAAGCCGCTTTTTAGCGAATATCAGTCATGAAATTCGTACCCCAATGACATCAATTATTGGCTATGCAGATGGCATTATGCTCGGGGACATTAAGCCTCATGAGCGCAACCATGGGATTGGCGTTATATTGCAAAATAGCCGCCATGTTCTTGGATTAATAAACGATATTCTCGATATGTCGAAGATTGAAGCCAACAAGCTAGAAATAGATTTAGTCGAAACAGACTTGTTTGCCACGATTGCCAATATTGAGTCACTTATTGGCAAGCAAATCCGTGATAAGGGCTTAAAGTTCAGTGTTGATTATCAGTTCCCGTTGCCAGACTACCTAATTACCGATCCGAGTCGTTTAAGGCAAATTTTATTAAACCTAACAACCAACGCCCTTAAGTTCACTCAAGTCGGGCGTATAACTTTAACGGTGAGCTGTCATAACGATAAGTTGTCGATAAGCGTAAAAGACACCGGTATTGGCATGACAGACAAAGAGCAACAAGCCCTGTTTAGTGCCTTTTATCAAGCGGATTCAAGTATTTCTAGGCAATATGGTGGCACGGGTCTTGGCCTTAATATTTCAAAGAGCCTTGCGCAGAAATTGGATGGGGATATCAGCGTTAAAAGTAATGTTGGCTCTGGCAGTGAGTTTATTTTCACCATGTCGGTGTATACCACAGATAACACACGTTGGCTCAATGATATGAGCGAAGTGAAGCTCGTTGAAACCTCACCGTTTAGTAAGCTTGATGCACCAGAGAACTTAAAGGGCAGAGTATTACTTGCCGAAGACCACCCAGACAACCGACGTTTAATTGCGCGAATATTAGAGCGTATGGGGCTGACAGTGACCACCGTTGAAAATGGTAAAGACGCAGTGCAAGCAACCCTCGAAGACAGCTTTGACCTTATTTTACTCGATATTCAAATGCCGATTATGGACGGTCAAGAAGCATTAAAAATGATGCAAGCAACGGGAGTGAGTGCGCCAATCATTGCACTGACAGCGAATACCATGAAGCATGAAATTGCCCGTTATATGAAGCAAGGCTTTAATGATTTAATCGCTAAACCAATTGATAGAAACGCGTTTAGCCATAAAATTGCCAGTTACTTAGATTGCGATGAGTTAGCCGATATCAAATTACCTGAAAAAGAATTTCAGGCGCTGAAAGATGACTACATAAAAGGTCTTGAAGAACAATATAGAGAAATGCGCGAGCAATACAAAAATATGGATATAGATGGCTTAAGCAGAAATGTTCATATGCTCAAAGGCGCTGCGAACATGTTCGAATGTGAAATGCTCTATGTTAAAGCCGTGGCAGTAGATACTGCGCTTAAAAAAGATACCGTCACGCTCGATACGCAGCTTATTGCTTCCTTATTTTGTGCTATGCAAGACGAAATAACCAAGGTAACGCATTGATTGCTTGAATAGCGGCTATTTCTTTGTAAGCACAGACAAATTCGCTATTTCTTGATATTAATATTGTTAAAACACCTTGCTGGGAAGGCATGATGCAGTATCAACATATTTCAGTACCCTCGAATGGCGCGCAAATTACGATTAATAGTAAGGGCCAATGGCATATTCCTGATAACCCGGTTATAGCTTATATTGAAGGCGATGGTGTGGGTCAAGATATAAGTCCGGTGATGCGTGATATTGTCGACGCTGCGGTGAAACATGCTTATCAAGGCGATAAACAAATACATTGGATGGAAGTGTTCAATGGCGAAAAAGCAGCTGCGCTATACGATGGCGACTGGTTCCCGCAAGAAACCCTGCATGCGGTTAGGCAGTATAAAATTGCCATAAAAGGGCCATTAACAACCCCCCTCGGCGGTGGTTTTCGCTCTTTAAATGTGGCCCTTCGTCATGAGATGGATTTATTCGTTAACATGCGGCCTATTCGCAGTTATCCGCATTTACCATCCCCCTTAAAAGAGCCTGAAAAAACTCAAATCACAGTAATACGCGACAGCTCTGAAGATGTTTACTCAGGCATTGAGTGGCAGGCTGGCAGTATCGATAACGAGCGTATGCTTGATTTTCTGTGCCAAGAAATGGGTGTCACCCGACTTCGTTTTGATAACCAATGCGGTATTGGTATTAAAAATAGCTCGAAAGAGGCGGCAGAGCGACTAATGCGTTACGCCCTAAACTTTGCCCTCAAAGAGCACAGTGAATCACTGACTGTGGTGCACAAAGGCAATGTACTTAAATTTACCGATGGCGCCTTTAAACGCTGGGCATTTGCCCTAGCAGAGCAAGAGTTTAACGCTGTAGCGCATGAAAATGGTCGTTGGTTAGTGATCAAACGTGACGAGCAAGATGATTTAATTATCAAAGAAGTCATTGCCGATAACATGCTACAACAAGCGCTGCTCACCCCAGAGCAATTTGATGTGGTGGTAACAACCAATCAAAACGGCGATTACTTAGCTGATATGCTAACCGCACAAGTCGGTGGGGTAGGTATTATGCCTGCGGCAAACTTAAATAATGAAGTGGCCTTTTTTGAACCGACTCATGGCACATTTAATCGCATAGCCGGGGAAGACAGTGCAAATCCAACAAGCAGTATTTTAAGTGCGGTTATGATGCTACGTTTTATGGGCTGGCACGAAGCGGCGAATAAAATAGAAAAAGCCCTAGAGCAGACGCTTAGCGCAAATGAAATGACGTTTGATTTGGCTAACCTAGTAGCCGATGCGACGATGCTTAGTTGCAGTGATTTTGCAACAAGCATCATCGCGCGAATAAGTAACTCAAATAATGAACCATATTAAGCGGCATTGGCGCTTTTAACTGCGTAGACACATGGTTTACCTGTTAACTGTGCTGCACGTTGGTAAATGTGCTCTGCACCAGGTTCGTTGCTTGTCATGCCTGTTAATGTATCCATTAACGCAACCACTAAAATAGCTGGTACTTGGCAGCAGTATTCATCTAACACTGCAGTTGTTGTTTGTGCATCAACATGACAATGCGGGTGAGTACGTACTGTGCTATACGCTTTTAACAGTGTCTCTGCTTGTAGAACATCATCATCTTGATGTTTGGTTTTACGGCATTGGCAACCAAACTCATCAACCATTGTTGCCAGTGTTTGGTAAATCTCATCGCAGGCTAAATCGCTTTTTTTACAAAGCTGCTGCTCGATGAATGAGTGTAATTGACCATTGATGTAAAGGCCGTCCTGTTGAGTGAATTGCGCTGAAGTTTCCATAATCATTTTCTCTTTGTTTATGTGCTTAACTTCACTCTAGCCCTTCACTCATTATTAATGAAATTGTTGTTTTCAATAACTGATATTGATTTTATCAATATTATACTGTTTTCAACGATCAGCCACGGTACTGGCAAAGGCAAGTAGCTCTCTACGCAGCCACTGATGCGGGTTTGCGTGATGTAGTAAAGGGCTCCATAACATTTTTACTTCAATAGGCACGATTTGAAATGGCACTGGACTTATTACCAAATCAGTGTGTTTTGCTAATAACATGGCTTGGCGACGGGGCAATGTTGCTATGAGTTGAGGTGATTGGCAAAGTAGGCTCGCCACCATGTAATGGCGGGTGAATACGCGAATATTGCGGGTTTGTTCTAGTTGCCACAATGCCTCATCGACCCAGCCGAGTTTTTGGCTGCCTGATTTATTTGTTACTGCCGCTTCTACGCCCCAACCAGCCCTATTCACCCAAATGTGTTCTTGAGCAAGGTAGCCTTCAAGGTTTTGCTGTTGTAAGTAAGAGTTGTCTGGGTGTGTTAAGCAGCAGTAATTGTCGCGCCACACACTTGCCTGGTGGAATGAGCGGGGCAGGCCGTTAAAGCGATTAATGGCAAGGTCGATGGTGCCTTTTTCCATATCTTGAAGGTTAACATCGCTTGGGCTCAAAATATCAAAATTAAGCCCCGGATTTTTTGCTAGCTGCTGGGTGATAAACGGCGCAATAAGCGTTGATTCAAGATAGTCGTTTGCCATGATCCGAAACGTAATATTCGCGGTGTTCGGGTCGAATACCTCACTTGGCTGAGTAATTTCCTCAGCCATTTTTAACAGTGATTCTATTTCAGGTTTAAGGCTGAGCGCTTTTGCCGTTGGTGTCATTGTGCCAGCGGCTCTCACTAATAATGGATCATCAAATAAATCACGTAAACGTTTAAGGGCATTACTCATTGCAGGTTGAGTCAAAGCTAGTTTATTGGCGGCTTTAGACACACTTTGTTCGTCAATGAGGACATTTAAATACACTAATAGGTTGAGGTCGACGTGCCTAATATTCATTTGATCAATCTTATTTATTATC
>NZ_JAKEVM010000139.1 GCF_022398475.1 Pseudoalteromonas shioyasakiensis
GCACTCCTGACTTGTATAAAAAACAAGCAACACTTGTGTGAGGGTAGGTGAAAATAATGATTGTGTCGATTATGGGTATATAACGAATAAATTAGTTTTCAAGTAAAAATTTCTATAAAAATTGAGTGAAAATTATTCTTAACACGAATTTTAGTCCTAAAAAAAGCAAACACTCAGTGTTTGCTTTTCACAAAAATCCTATTTGATCACAACTTAATTAAGCAGCGATTAAATAGGACTCTCGTCCTGCATGCTTTGCCTTACGTTGATATGCACCTTTACCTTTTTTAGGTTTCTCTACTTTTGCGGTGAACAGCTTAGATGTAACCATTGCGGCGTACACATTATCGTTAATTACACCACGACCAGTATCAACTTGGCCTTGTGTACGTTGTTTCTTTTTGCTCATTTTTTGCTCCTATTTAAAGTGTTGCGAGTATATACCTACCTAAGCGCTACGCAAGCGGTTTTTAAGAAAAAAACGACGATTTCCCCACTTATTTTGTCTTAAGCGCTTTTACTAAACACCATGCCTTGTTGTCATTTTTCTGACTAAATTCGTATTTTTATTGCATTCACTACCTAACTGCTGGCAAAACTAGCGAAAACAATCATAGTTAATTAAAAACAAACAGGATTACGATGACTGACTTTCTCTTAATCGCCTATATTTTCCTTATTGCAGGCATTATTGCCGTGCCTATTGCCAGCAAGTTTGGACTTGGCTCAGTGCTTGGCTACTTACTCGCAGGTATTGTTATTGGGCCAACACTGACATTTTTAAATGTTGATGTGATTGCCATCCAGCATTTTGCTGAGTTTGGTGTGGTAATGATGTTATTTATTGTTGGCTTAGAGCTAGAACCCAAAGCGCTTTGGTCAATGCGAAAGCAGCTTATTGGCCTAGGTGGCGGACAGGTGGTTTTCTCAGCAGCCGCTTTTACTGGAATTGGTTTAGCATTTGGTCATGCATGGCAAACAGCACTTACAATAGGCTTAATATTATCGCTTTCATCGACCGCTATTGTACTGCAAACGCTTTCAGAGCGCGGGCTATTAAAATCAGATGGTGGCCAAGCCTCATTTAGCGTATTACTCACCCAAGATATAGCCGTTATTCCTATGCTTGCGTTTATTCCATTACTGGCTTTACCTGAATTAGCGCCCGCTATTGCAGATACAACCCATGCAAGCGAAGACGGTCATGCTCGCTTAAGCTTGGTGGCGGGCCTTGAAAGCTGGCAAGCAGCGCTGGTTACTTTAGGTATGATCGCGCTCGTCGTTTTTGGTGGTAACTACTTAACCGCACCGATTTTTAGATTTGTAGCACTGGCACGGCTTCGCGAGTTATTTACCGCAACAGCCCTATTCTTTGTTATTGGTATCGCTTTAATGATGTCGTTAGTTGGCTTATCCCCTGCGCTTGGCACCTTTTTAGCGGGTGTTGTACTTGCAAACTCACCTTATAAACATGAGCTCGAAAGTAATATCGATCCCTTTAAAGGACTATTACTTGGATTATTCTTTATCACCGTTGGCGCAAGTATCAATTTTCAATTACTCGCAGATAACCTAGCTACCATCGTGCTATTAACTAGCGCACTGATTGTAACTAAAACAGTTGTGCTATTAATTTTAGGCCGTATTTTTGGCCTAAAAGGCGCCGCACTTTGGTTGCTAGCACTGGGGCTTGCACAAGCTGGTGAGTTTGGTTTTGTACTACTTGCTTACAGTGTTTCTAATAATGTTTTAGCCACAGCCGTTGCCGACCAGCTATTACTGGTTGTGACCTTATCCATGCTGGTTTCGCCGGGGTTATTTATTCTGTATCAACGTGTGATAGCACCACGCTTTATTTGTGAGCAAGCAGGGCAAGAAACAGAAGAGTTCCCTGATGATAGCCATGTGATCATTGCAGGCTCAGGCAGAATGGGTGGGCTGGTTGACCGTATTTTACAAGCTGGCGGTTATAAAACCACTGTGATTGATTACAACTACAAGCAACTCGAAGCCCTTGAGCATGTTGGTATTCGTAACTTTTTTGATGATGCCACTCGACCAGATCTACTCAGTGCTGCAGGCATTGAAGATGCAAAACTGCTGGTTGTTGCGCTTGATGATGCCGATCAAATCACTAAATTAGTTCGTTATGCGATGCAAAATTACCCGCATTTACATGTGGTTGCCCGCGCTGTAGACCGCCATCATGTATACGATTTATGGGCTTACGGCTGTCGAGATATTATTCGCGAAACCTACGACAGCACCATGCGCATGGGCCGTTCATCATTTGAAGCACTCGGTATTGAGCGAGAAAAAGCCCAAGAAATGGTCGATATTTTCAGTGAGTTTGATAAAGAAATGCTACGAGAAGCTGCCGATGTCTACGAAATCGACGTACCATTCGAAGAAAACCATGCCTATATCGAACGTATCACCAAATTATTCGATGAAAAAGAACCCGAAATAAAACAACAAATGCGCGAGATATGCGAACGAGTTAAAAGGGACTAGGTTCGAGGGGTTAGGTGCTAGGGACTAGGGACTAGGAACTAGGAGCTAGGTTCGAGATGCGAGGTGAGAGATACGAGAGTAAACGCGATATAAAATCGCTGCTACAAATTTGATGTCGTTTGTAGGAATGGCTTTAGCCATGAACTCTTAAACACCAATCAAATGTAAAACTATTAGACGTAGGCGTGAAACTTGTTTCGCGCGCCATGCAAGCATAACGCCTACATGGCTAGGTTCGAGAGAAACGCGATATAAAATCGCTGCTACAGACTCGCATCTCTTGTCTCGCATCTCGCATCTCGCATCTCGTATCTCGTATCTCGTATCTCGTATCTCGTATCTCGCACCTCGAAACTCGCAAACTTTCCCCTTGCAACTCTCTAATTAAAGACAACTGTCATTGATAAAGCGACAAATGTCGGATACTACAATTAAGCAAAAAAATAGCGCCATTAGGCGCTATTTAAGTTTCATATCAACTTAGGAATTAAAAACTAAAACTTAATTTTGCATAGTAGGTCATACCATCAAAACCATAAGGTAGTGCACGAACAGGGTATTTGAATGCTTTATTCGTAATAAAATCAAGTGCTTCATCTTCGCCTAGCTCGTCTGGCGTTACATCAAAGATATTATCAATACCCGCCGATAGCATGAGTTCGTCAGTTAGCTGATAGCCCACGTTAACATCCACTAATACCGCAGACTCTACCGTGCTTGTGTCTTTAAACTCACCGGTAGGTGATAGCTCATCAGGTAAACCAATGTGGTCATTACCAAAGTATTTAACGTCTGTTTCACCATAGTAGTTAAAGCGTAGCATGCTGTTGAAATCGCCACGATCGTATTCAAACGTTAGCGTAGCACGCTCACCTGGTTGACCGTCTGTTAAGAAACTACGTTGTAAATCATCAAGGGCGATTGATTCAGGAATCCCCTCAGGTGCATTTACATCATCAATTTCAGTTTCGTTAATGTTACCCGCAAAGGTTGCTGAGAAATTACCGTCGTACAAATCGGTGCGGTACGAAGCAATAATATCAACCCCTTTGGTGGTTGAATCAACTGAGTTTGAGAAGTAGTTGGCTTGCTGTGCCCCTGTTGCATTAAGCGCGGCCACGGCCTCGGCACTAAACGAAACATCGTCCGCCGACATTAAGCTGCCAAGGGTAATTCTGTCTTTAATAGCAACATGGTAAAAATCAACAGTTAGCGATAAATCGCTGGTTACGTTGTAAACAAAACCTGCACTTAAGTTTTCTGAGCTTTCAAGGCCAAGGCTATCGACGCCAAGTGCTGACGGAAAATCAGAGCCCGCTGTTGCTGTGAATGATTGCAATAACACGCCACCAGCACCTAAGTTTGTGGTGTAAGCTGTATAGGCACTTTGTTGCAGTGATGGTGCTCTAAAGCCAGAAGAAATCGCACCACGCACGGCAAAGTCATCGGTAATTTCATAGCGCGTTGCTAGCTTACCAATGATGTCATCACCGGCATCAGAAAAGTCTTCATAACGAAGCGCTGTGCTTACTTGCCATGCGTCCGTGATCAGCGTTTCGGCATTTACATAAAATGCATAGCTGTGACGGCTCTCTTTGTTTGACGCTTCAGGGCGCAAACCGTTATAAGCTTGGAAACCACACTCAGCGAATACGCTGCTGTCGTTTACCGCAGGGTATGAGCTATCTGAATTAGCTAAACCACACGCATAAGAGGCTTCTTCGCCCGGCACGATTTCATAATTTTCTTTACGGTACTCAGCACCCACAGATACATATAAAGGCTCGCTGCGACCAATATCTACAATACCATTAAGGTCTGCATTTACTGTTGTTTGATCAAATCTAAAGCCACCTGAATATCCGCCTGAAGGGCCTGCATTAGCAGCAATATCAGCATCACTTGCATCTGGGTTATTCGCCACATATTCAGCAGCATACGACGCATTTAGAGTATTTTTTGAAGTGAAATCATAGCTATTTTCACCATATACGGCAGATACGTCATAGCTCCAATCTGGATTTAACTCTCCGCGCAAACCAAGTGAAAACGAAATATCTTCGGCTTCGTTATCGATACGAGGTAAAAAGCCATCGCCATATACTTGCACAACGTTCTTCGCTGCTTGGTCAAAGTTACGGTAAAAACCATTACCTAGCGCAGTACGGTTTGAGTATCCGCCAAATGAGTAAAGCTCGGTCTCACCAAATGGTAATGCCATGTTATAAAACACAGACGTAAATTCGCTATCAGCATTACCCTGTCCCCAACGAACTTCGTCAGACAGCGTACCGGCTGGTACATCAACTGAGCCTCCAGTGTCACGCTCAGCTCGGTTGGTGCCATCAGCATCACGGTATTCTAAAGAAAAGTTAATGAAGCCGCCTTCATCACCTAAATCAAAGCCACGGTTTAAACCCATTGAAATAGTGTCACCATCGCCTTCCCCCGTGCTACCCGCTTGCACATAGCCCGTTGTAACACCCGTTGAATCGTTTAACGATAAGTTGATAACACCGGCAATCGCATCAGAACCATATTGCGCAGCAGCACCATCACGAAGTACTTCAACACCTTTTAACGCAGTAAGCGGAATCGCATTCATATCAGTGCCCGCAGCACCGGCACCTACAGTACCATTTAAGCCAAAAATAGATTGGTTATGACGGCGTTTACCATTGATAAGCACTAACGTTTGGTCTGGCTGTAAACCACGAAGAGTCGCAGGTCTAAATAAGTCAGAGCCATCTGACACTTGCGTTCGAGAAAAGTTAAATGAAGGAGCCGTCGCTTGCAGACTTTGGCCCAGTTCAGTGAAACCACCTTTGTTTAAGTCGTCAGCATCAATCAAATCAACCGGCGATGTTGATTCGGTAGCTGTACGATTGGCAACTCGTGAGCCTAATACAGAGATTTGTTCGATGTTTTTATCTGCTTTTACAGCAGATGCTTGCTCTGCTGCCTGCACTGAAGTCGCAGAAACAGCCACACTAACCGCAACGGCCAGCATACTTAAAGAATGTGTTGTCATGTGTATCCTGTTGATATTCCGGCTTTCCTTAAAACAAAAAGACGCCCCTTTTGGAGAAATTAAGAAAAGCACTAAGCACGTGTTGTTGATTTTAGAAATCACGATTTTGAAAGCTAACTCAAGCCTGCGAATTAACTCTTGCAAAACATCCTATCAACAAATCCACAAAATGAAAGAAAAATCAGGTACGACTTAGGTATAAATATTTCCATTTGTAGTATTAATGGAATTTTTAAAGTTGGAATTATTCGTTTTTCAGTAGAAATAAGCAAAATAATGCAACTATCAGCTTATCTCTACTGAGGAGGGAAATGTTTACTGATCTTGCTCAAGCATCGCCAGTTTTTCATCTTCAAGCATTAACGCCATAGTAGCAATCTCAGATAAGCTCTCGTCTAGCGCATTAAAGAAGGTGGCAAACCCTTCGCCTAGTTTTTCTGGTTCAGGGTGATTTGCCAGCGCCTGATCCCACATTGCAAAAGTGGTTAGTAAATCGAGTGTTGCTTCAAAATTATCAATAAACAACTGACCATCTTCGCTTTCGTTTTCTTGCTGATCATCAGCTTTGAGTAAAAATTGTAAATCGCTGTGCCAAATATCTTGATTCACAATGTACGCCGCAATATAACCGCTACAAAAATCTTGCAATGCTTGGCTTGGTTCATTGCTGTTAACTTCATTTGGGTATAATTCGGCTAAGATTTTCTTTTGTTCAACTTGAGCTTCGGTTACGTTATCGAGCAGCTCAATCATTGCATCGCGCGGCTCTGATTCTGTCATTAAGGTGTTGAATACCGCTTCATCATTATCGGCTATATAATTTGCTAACTCTGACTCACCAAAAAACTCTGAGCAGGCTAACAAACCAGACATATAGCCAATCACTTGATCTAAACTAACTTGATTAGTTTCGCTTTTACTAGCGAGGTAATTTTTAAATACATCCGAACTTTGTTGGTTAAGCATATTGAGCCTTTACATGTTGTTTTGGTAAGGGTGTATTCCTACCCTAGCGAATTCACAAATTTTTGCAACAACTGAAATGCTGTCAGCTAGTTACAGTCTTCCTGACCTGACTTAGCACCGGGAACACGCAGCTAATTCGTGTGCCCATTCCTTCCGTACTTTGAATATCAATACACCCTTGATGTTCATGCACTATGGCATACACCATGGTCATCCCCATGCCGGTACCCTCACCAACGGGTTTAGTGGTGTAAAAAGGGTCGTATATTTTCGCAATGGTTTCTTCTGACATACCGGCGCCGTTGTCTTCAACATCGATATAAATATGCTGTTCAAGTTCATACACAGCAACGGATATTTCAGCTTTTGCGCTTAAATTATCACAAGCTTGTTTGGCATTAATTAAGATATTAACGATTACTTGGCTTATGGCGGGTAAGTTACACCAACTTTGTGATATAGGGCTGTACTGGGTATGTAAATGGCAGTTACGAAGTTGATTAGCGAGTAGTTTAACGGCACTTTTTACCGCCTCGGTCATATCGGCAAATTGTTTGTCGTGACTTTTAGGCCGCGAAAAGTCTAATAAGTTAGCCACAATTTTGCTGATCCTTTGCAAGCCTTGTGAGGTGTCGCTTATTAGTTCAGGTAAATCATCAGCCATAAAGCGAAACGAGTGCACTTTATTAAGCTCTGTTAACTGCTTACAAAACGTGGCTTTATCAGTATCATTGCAGGCAAATTCATCACATACAGCAAGTAACTCGCTAAAGTAATTACAGTAATTTTTTAAACAATCCACATTACTAATGCTATAGGCAAGAGGGTTATTTATTTCATGGGCTACCCCAGCACAAAGAGTGCCTAAAGTGGCCATTTTTTCGGCTTGAATGAACATAGCTTGATGATGCTCTAAGTCAGCAATTTTTTGTTCAAGCTCACTGTTTAATGCCACTAGAATACGGCTTTTATCAGCGAGCAATTGTTCAGCTTCTTCTCTGGCCGCTTTTTCTAACAAATAGGCTTGCTTAAAGTCATCCATTTTCGTCTCAAACATTGTTTGTCTCTTTTAAAACCTAGCACATGGCTTGATTTAAGGCTATGTTATTGATTAACGATGATTCACTCTAAAACGGTATGGCAGAACAAGTTAGCAAACAACATATTCAGGTTTTATGCATCGATGATGACGAAATCGTGCTGCGCACATTGTTACGCTTATTAGCAGCAAGCAACATCACTGCAAAAGCCTGCTCAGATCCACTTGATGGGCTAAAAGTTTTGGCCACTTATAGCTTCGATGTGATTATTTGCGACATGCGAATGCCAAACATGGATGGCGCCGACTTCTTTGCTCAAGCACTTAATATTGACCCAGAACCACACCGAATTTTGCTAACCGGTTACTCAGATATAGACAACACCATTGCTGCGGTCAATAAAGGTAAAATTCATGCCTATATTCAAAAGCCTTGGCAGAACGAGTTGCTGCTGCGCAACATTAGTGATGGCATAGAAAAAACCTCATTAAAGCGCCAAAACAAGCAGTTAGAGCAAAAAATAAAAGCGCAAAACAGCCAGTTAAAAGAGCTAAACAACAACCTTGAGCAAATGGTAGAAAAGCGCACTCTACAAATTCGAAAAGTGCTCAAACAACTCGAAGAAGTCAACGAGCGTGAAAAACACGAACACCGTGCCACATTCGAAATTTTATATAACTTTATTAATGCCAACCCTTATCTGGATGGTATGCAAGCGCAAAACATCGCCGCCACCAGCAAGCAAATTGCAGAACAACTTGGCTTAGACAAACAACATATCGATATGGCTGAAATGGCAGGTTATCTTGCACAAATAGGCTTGCTCGCCATGGAGCCTGAGCTGTATAAAAAACCAACCAGAGAACTCACTGAGAACCAAAAAAAGATTTTTTACACACACCCAAGTACCGCTCAGCTGATGCTCATGCCCGCGACTCATTTACATGATGTTTCTGAGGCTATTTATTACCAATTTGAACACTACAATGGCTCAGGCACACCGAAGGGCTTAAAGGGCAAAGAAATACCAATTACGGCAATGATTTTAGCGGTAGCCCGCGATTTCTGGCAGGCAATTGCACACATCACAGTACAAGATAATAGCCGTTACGAAAGTGCACTTGATCAGCTACGGCTATACAGCGGCACTCACTATCACCCAAAAATTTTAGAAGTATTAGATAGCATTAAAATAAGCTGTGCCAGCGATCAAAAAGTCGGCACCATGAAAATTATCTCGGCTCAAGATCTTAAAAACGGCATGGTACTTGGACATGCACTAAGAAGCTACGACGGTATCTTGTTATTACCTAGAGGGCATGTGTTTGGCGCAAAATCGATTGCAAAACTGCAGCAGCTTGAAGCAAGAAAACCGAATCCTTTTAGGATCATGATCAAAAATTAGCGAATAAAGTGATCACATAATCAGCTTACTTCGTTACAATGTGATTTATATTACGATTACTTCATATAGGAGCACTCAGTGTCGCGATTTTCCGCCATAACCGATAAGCCTCATGACGGCCGATTCAACAAAAAAACGGGCATTTTACTGACTAACTTAGGGAGCCCAGACGCCCCTACTACCGCGGCACTTAGAACTTATTTACGCGAGTTTTTATCAGACCCTCGAATTGTCGAGATCCCACGTTTTATTTGGATGATCATCCTTTATTGCTTTGTACTTACGTTACGCCCAAAACGCTCAGCAGCACTTTATAAAAGCATCTGGACTGAAAACGGCTCACCACTCACGCACATTACCCGAGAGCAAAGCAAAAAATTGGCAGCCCTTTTAAAAGACAAAGGACACCATGACACTGAAGTGGTCATGGCCATGCGCTACGGAAACCCTTCAATTGAAGCAGGCCTTGAAGAGCTTCGCGAAAAAGGCATCACTCGCGTGATTGTGCTGCCAATGTACCCCCAATATTCAAGCACCACAATTGGTTCAACGTTCGATGCGGTATCGAATGTTCTTCGTAAGTGGCGCTGGGTGCCAGAGCTACACTTTATTAATGGCTATCACGACAACCCGACATACATTGATGCTCTAGCTGCGAGCATTAGCGAAGATCTATATGCCCATGGCATGCCGCAAAAATTGGTGTTTTCGTACCACGGTACACCTAAACTGTTTTTAGAAAACGGCGACCCATACTATTGTTTTTGTATGCAAACCACCCGTTTAGTGGCAGAGAAACTTGGCTTTGAGAAAGACTTTGCTGTAACAACTTTCCAAAGCCGTTTTGGTAAAGCTGAATGGTTAAAGCCATACACAGACGCAACCCTTGAAAGCTACCCTGCTGAAGGTATTAAAGACGTTGCAATTCTAAGCCCAGCATTTAGTGCCGACTGTTTAGAAACATTAGAAGAACTCGAAGGCGAAAACCGCGAAAACTTTGAACACGCTGGCGGTGAAAAGTACCGCTACATTCCTGCATTGAATACCCGCGATGACCATATCAATGCGATGTTTGAAGTGATAAAACCATTACTTAAATAACGAAAGGCCCTGGTTATTATATACGTAACTAGGGCCTTTTTTAATATTGAAGCGTGTCATTAATCTTTACGTGTCATTAGCAAGGTAACCGTGCCAGCAACAATCCCCCAAAACGCAGAACCGACCGAGAATAAGGTTAGGTTAGAGGCTGTGACCAAAAAGGTCACGATCGCAGCTTCGGTATAATACGCCTCAGTTAATGCTTGTTGTAAGCTACTCGCAATGGTGGCAAAGAGTGCAATGCCTGCCAACGCCAAAATCAATGCCTGTGGCAAACTTGCAACCAAGCCAACTAGCGTTGCAGCGAGGAGCGCCATAATAATGTAAAACACGCCACCAGCAATGCTTGCCCAATAACGTTTGTTTGGATCTTTATCAGCCTCGGGGCTCATACAAATGGCAGCGGTAATGGCCGCTAGGTTAATGGCATAGCCACCAAAAGGCGCAATAAACACATTTAGTAGCCCGGTTACATTTAGCGCTGCAGACACCGGAGCTTTGTAGTGATGCGCTTTTAAAACAGCAATACCCGGTAAGTTTTGCGACGTCATGGTGACAATAAACAGCGGCAAACCAACACTTATCATGGCGTTTAAGTCAAACTCAGGCGCAATGTAAGCAAACTCGCTCATTTTCCACTGCCAGCTAGAGGTATCAATCTGTCCAGTCACACCAGCCATTAAAAAGCCCGCAACAACCACTGCAAGCATAGCGAAGCGTGGGAAATAGCGCTTTCCACATAAATAAACAGCCACCATTAAACCAATGACTAAAGGTAGCTCATTCATAAAGTTGAACACATCAATACCAAAATTCACCAGCACGCCTGCAAGCATGGCACAAGCCAATTGGCTTGGGATCTTGTTCATCATTTTTTCGAACACGCCGGTAATACCAGACAAAACACCAGCGCCGCCGAGAACATAAACGCGCCAACAGCTTGGTTTAAGCTATACCCTTGGGCACTTGAAATAAGCAGTGCCGCTCCAGTTGTTGACCACGCGATAAGAATGGGCACTTTGTAATAATAAGACAACGCAATTGAGCTAACGCCCATCGCAAGACCAAGCATTAACACCCAGCTGGCAACTAAATCAGGTGTGCCACCTAACACCATAACAACCTGATAAATAAGCGCGATTGAACTGGTAAAGCCAATAATAACGGCCACTAATCCCGCGGTTGCTCGACTGATGAGCTGACTCATGTACACACACTCCTTGGCAATTAAAAATCTACCATATCCTATGATTTGCCAGATGGCACTGTACACTTTTGTAGTATTTTAAGATTTATTTGCTATACAGATGACACAAAAAAGGCGTGTTATAAACA
>NZ_JAKEVM010000014.1 GCF_022398475.1 Pseudoalteromonas shioyasakiensis
TAATCATATAGTATACTTTTATGTTATTTGTTTGTTCCTTTTTTATTGATAAACTGCGAAGCGAAATCAACGTCAGAAGGGATCCAACAATGACAATTTTTAAAAAAGTACCTTTGCAAATCGCAATTGCAAGTACACTCGCTACATCAGTGACTGCAATCGCTGCTGAGCAAACAACTGACAACACCGCTCAAGATGTTGAAGTTATTTCTGTTACAGGTACTCGCCGTAGCCTTCGTAGCATTTCTGAAAGTACCGTGCCTGTCGATTTATTAACAAGCCGCGATTTATCAAGCACAGGCCAGCTTGATATGAGCCAAGTATTGGCATCACAATTACCAAGCTTTAACTACCCGAGTGCCACCATTGCTGATGGCACTGACCACGCGAAACCGGCTGTTTTACGTGGCCTTGCCCCTGATCACACATTAGTTCTTATTAATGGTAAACGCCGCCATGCCGGTGCATTATTAAACTTAAATGGTACGGTTGGCCGTGGTTCAACGGCAGTTGATTTAAATAATATTCCTACTTCTGCAATTAAACGTGTTGAAATTCTGCGTGATGGCGCTGCAGCTCAATATGGTTCTGACGCGATTGCCGGTGTGATCAATATTGTATTAAAAGATGCCGATGAAGGCGGTAGCGTGAGCTACACATACGGTGAATACGACACACAAATGGCAGGCTCTCCTCAGCTACTAAACACCACAACCGATAGCGAAGGCAACTTAAGCTTTGAAACTGGCAGCGACCGTGAAGTAAACGACGGCATTACGCGTACAGCAAGTGCTAATGCGGGCTTTGCACTTGGCGATAATGGTTTTATTAACGTGTCGATTGAGTCACGTAATAACGAGCCAACAAATCGCTCTGGCTTTGATGCACGTGAGCAATATAGCCGTGATGAGAATGGCGATTTAGATTCACGTGAATTTGACTTTGACCGCTATAACCACCGCTTTGGTAAAGCCGATACCGAAGACTTCGCGCTTTTTTATAACCTAGGTTATGAGTTTGATAACTCGCTATCGCTTTACTCATTTGCAAGTTACTCAAACCGTAAAGGTAACTCAGGTGGTTTTTATCGTCGCGCCAAAGATTCTCGTAACTTAACTGAAGTGTATCCTGACGGTTTCTTACCGCAAATTGATACCGATGTTGATGATTACTCATTTGCAATTGGTCTAAATGGCGAAACCAATGATTGGGCTTGGGATGTAAGCACCAATTATGGTCGCAACGATTTTGGTATTGGCGTAAGCAACAGCTTAAATACCTCGATGGGTGTTAGCAGCCCAACAGAATTTGATGATGGCTCGCTTGTTTATGAACAATACTTGGTGAACATGGATGCTAGCAACACACTAGATTTAGGTTTACCTGATGATGTGTTTGTTACGATTGGTGCTGAGTATCGTCACGAAAACTACCAAATTAACGCAGGTGAAACAGCATCTTACCTCACTGTATTAGATGACGATGGCAACCCAGTTGCTGCCGGTGGCGCGCAAGTGTTACCTGGTTTCTCACCAGAAAGTGCAACAGATAAAAGCCGTCATAACATTGCGGTATTTGCAGAGTTTGATACTTACCTAACTACAGATTGGAACCTTGTTTTAGCAGGTCGTTTTGAAGATTACAGTGATTTTGGTAGTACCTTTACCTCTAAACTTGCTTCGCGTTACAGCATTAATGAGTCGCTGTCGCTACGTGGTGCAATTAGCACAGGTTTTAGAGCGCCTTCACTTGCCCAAACATCTTATAAATCAGTAAGCACTGTTTTTGAAAATGGTGTGCCAAATGAAGTGGGTTTATTCCCTGTTGATGAGCCAGCAGCGCAAGCACTGGGAGCTCGTGATTTAGACGCTGAAGAGTCAGTTAATATGACGGCGGGTTTCATCTTTACGCAAGGCGGCTTTAGCTTAACCCTTGATGCGTATCGCATTGAAATTGACGACCGTATCGTATTGTCTGAAAACTTAAGCGGCCCTGAAGTTGAAGCGATTTTAGCCGAAGCAGGCGAAGTAAATACGCAGCGCGTTCGTTACTTTACTAATGCCATTGATTCACGTACGCAAGGTGTTGATATTGTTGCGACCTACTCACTAGGTTTAGAAAACTATGGTGATTTACGCTTAAGTGCAGCAGTTAACTTTAACGACACCGAAGTGACACATGTTAAAGAAAACCCAGCAGAGCTAGAAGCCCTTGGCGATAGCTACGAGTATTTTTCTCGTCGTGAAATCACACGCTTTGAAAAAGGCACTCCAGCCGATAAATGGAACCTATCTGCAACATGGGATTATGAAAACTTCCAAACTACATTACGAGCAACTCGTTATGGTGAAGTAGTTGACACTGCAAGCAGTGAAGATGGTGATGAAGTACTTGATGCTAAATGGATTGCTGACTTAGAAGTGGCTTACCGCCCTGATGAGCAGTGGAAGTTCGCATTAGGCGCCAACAACCTTTTTGATCAGTACCCTCAAGATACTGTAAGTAATATTGGTTACAGCGATTTCAACCAAATCTTCCCTTATAGTGGCTTTGCGCCATACAGCTTAGATGGCCGTTTTATTTACGGTAACATCACTTATAGCTTCTAAAAAAATAGGGCGTGAAAGCAGTAATTGCTAACACGCCCTAACCTACAATGATAAGTGAATAAATTAACTAATTTGAATAGTGTGATACGCCAATAAAGTGCCATCACTATTTTGTGCTGTGTTTAAAATAAACTGCTCATAATCACTACCAAACACGTTGTCGTTGCTAGCAAGGGTTGTATCTTGTTCACCACGTGATTTGTAATCGCTATGAGTGGTACAAATTTCTTTTGCAAACGCATCAGTAAAACAGAACTGACTGATTACATAGTCGTTATTGTTGTTTGCTACTTTAAAGTGAATATGAATAGTACGGCCAGAGTACCAACCTGGGAAATGCGTTTTAAAGTTCACACGACCACTACTATCTGTGATCAATGAACCACGATACCAGGTACTTGCCTCAGCTTCGGCATCGCCATCAGTACAGAAATCACCCGCAAAACGTGAGCTATCAGAGCTACTGCTAGTATCGCCCGAATAAATACCGCTGGTATCACAGTGCCAAACCGAGATTTCGTAATTTGCTAATGGGTTACAGTCGCTATCGATTAACTGTAAGCAAAGCATCATAGGTAAACCCGTTAGGCCATCAGAGATGTCTTCGTCTGAATCAGCTTGGAAGTAACACGGGCCTTCGGTTGTTGCTTGAGTCAGAGCTAACACACATGCGGTTGATGTTTCAAAAATGCTGTCATCAGGAAAGTCATCTGTAATAAGAGCTGTTGTGCCTGATACATAATCACTATCGTTCGTAGTTGTTGTATCGTCTGTATCAGTGCTGGTGTCTGTATCTGTTGATGTATCGGTGTCTGATGTTGTATCCGTTGATGATACTGTATCTGAGTTACAGCCTAAAAATGCCAACATAGGCACAGCAGCAACTGAAACACCTAATGTTTTAAGCATTTTTCTACGAGTATAAAGTTCAGGTTTTAAAGTCATCTTGTGCCCCTTCGCTAACATGAGTAATTAACGTCGAGTATAAAGAACAAATGTAGAGACTTTGTGTAGAAAAAATGGTGCTTTTATAGAGTGACTAGGATGCACATGCCAAAAAATAGACATTTATAGTATATTCATTTCTGGCTATTACATTTTACTATTACATCTATGAAGTTAATTCACAAACTCTTAATTACCAATCTTATCATTACGCTACTACTGGTGCTGACCATGTTTGGTCTAAATGCAATTTCCAATAAGCGTATGCTCAATAATGTATTTGAAGATATAGATAACGAAGCATTTAACCGTATAGCCACTGAAATTAGCCTGCAGTATCAGCAAACGGGTTCGATTGGGATGTTTATCGATTCTAAAGCCCTGTGGTATGAATTAATTAACCGTAATTTTCATTCAAGCCGTTTATTGTTTTCGCCCAATAGCCCAAAACCAGGAGAGCCCGGCCCTTTTCCATTAAATGGCCCTCCTGAAAAACGTATGCAAAATGAAGCGATGCCACCCCCCGATGACTTTGGGGTGCCACCATCGTTCGACCAGCCACCTGAATTTGACCCATCAAATGAGTTTAACGAGCCTGCTAACTTTGCTGACATGCATGAGTCGCCACCTCGCAATAAACCCATGCCTGATGACTTCATGCCCTTTGAAAAACGCCTAAGTTTGCTTGATGAAAAAGGCGAAATATTGATTGCAGGCAATACCGAAACTGAGGTCATGAACGAGCAAGAAATCACCCACAATGGCGACGTTGTTGCGGTGCTTCAGCTGCATGCTAACCGCAATCATGTTAGCGAGCTAACTCAGCATTACCTAAATACACAAATTAATATCAGTTTGTGGACAGCAGGGATTGGTTTATTAATTGCGTTATTGTTTAGTTACTTACTCGCACGTCATTTTACTAACCCTATTTCGCAGCTGAAAAAAGGCGCAAAAGCCCTTGCAGAACGCGAATTTGAGACCAAAATAACCGTCAACAGTAGTGATGAATTTGCGACCTTAGCGGATGATTTTAATCGTATTGCCACAGAGCTCAGACGCTTTGAGTCGCAGCAAAGCCAATGGCTCATGGATATTTCTCATGAGCTACGCACGCCTTTAACTATTTTAGAGGGTGAACTAGAGGCTATTAACGATGGCATTATCGAACCAAACCAAAAGGCAATAAGCTCACTGCAAGAAGAAGTGGCGCTGTTAAGCCGACTTGTGAACGACTTACATAAAGTTAGCTCACTCGACAGACACAGTTTTAACTATCATATGGAAACTATTGATTTTAATGCCTTGGTGGCCCTACAAGCGCATAAGTATGCGTTTAAATTTCAATCCAAAAACATCACGCTTAATGCCACCTTACCAGAGCAAACAGTGATGATCTTAGCCGACCAAAATCGTATTACACAAGTTCTACAAAACATTTTAGAAAATAATTTACGCTATACCGATGAACAGCAAAAAGTCTGGTTAGATTTAACCGTGTCTAATCATCATGTATTTTTGTCGATAGAAGATTCAGGCCCCGGTGTTCCTGATGAGGCTCTTGAAAAACTATTTGATCGTTTATATCGCACCGATAGCTCTCGTAACAGAAAAACCGGCGGTTTTGGCTTAGGCTTGGCGATTTGCCAAACAATTGTTGAAGCCCATCAAGGAAAAATAAATGCAACTAAAAGCCGTTTAGGCGGTCTGTGTTTAACGTTAAAACTCCCGCTTGCAGAGGCGCAATAATATGTCAGAAACCTTAGCTAAACAGCATATTCTCGTTATTGAAGACGAAGTTAAAATTGCCGAATTAATAGAAAAGTATTTATATCTTGAAGGGTTTAAAACAAGCCTAATTCACGATGGCAACTGCGCACTGGATGCTGTTAATGAGCTAAACCCTGATTTGATTATTCTCGATATCATGTTGCCAGGCACAAATGGTATTGAGTTGTGTAGCAAGATAAGACAATTCAGTGATGTGCCTATTATTATGCTTACAGCACGGGTTGAAGAAATTGATCACTTAATTGGTTTTGATGTTGGTGCCGATGACTATGTTACTAAGCCATTCAAACCAAAAGAGTTAATGGCGCGTGTGAAAGCTATTTTGAAACGACGACGAATGCCAAGTAGCAAACCGAGTACATTCAAAGCGGGCAATATTATTGTTGATCCGAGCGAATACAAAGTGTTGGTAAAAAATGAAGAACTGAAACTAACAATTAATGAATTTAGCTTGTTAAAAATATTAATTGCCTCACCTAATAAGGTTTTTTCACGCCAAGATTTACTAACCATGACTCAAGGTAAGTACTTTGAGAGCTACGAGCGCAGTATTGATTCGCACATTAAAAACTTGCGTAAAAAGCTGACTCAAGCCGATCCTGATAGTCATTACATTGAGTCAATTTATGGCGTGGGATATAAATTTAAAATTTAAACAACCTTTTTCACACTTGCGACGACTAACTAAATAACATAACCCATTAGGACATCATTATGAATTTAGTACGTATTAGCGTAAGTGCACTCTTAATCACGGCCACTACTGCTTGTATTGGCCTCTCTAATGCCAGCACAACAAACAACCAGGGTGATTATCGCGTTATCACTTTTAAAGACTGTAAAAAGGTAAGCGAAAGTCCCCTCAATAACGAGCAAATTGCAGCATACCTAGAGCTTGAGCGTGAACAAGTAAAACTTGAAGCACTTGAGCAACCAATTAATGACATAGAGCTACAAGTTACTGAGTACTCTGAGCAAATAGAAGCAATCACCGAAGAAGCAGTTGTTGAAGACGAGAACCACTTGCGAATTAATAAAAGTTTATTAAAAGAGCAAGATAAGTTGGCTAAAGAACTCAATAAACTTATGGCTGCTCATGATGCTGATTTTAAAGCACTGGAACAGCAAGCAAAATTAATTGAACATGCCGCTAAGCAGTTTGATAAAACTATGAAGCCTTTGATGGAACAAGGTGAGTCAACCCATCTACAAATTTTAGCGCCGGGTGAAGCCGAAAAACCAGGGTGTTTTTACACTATCTAAAGCACGTTACCTAGGTGTGCATAAAGTTTCGCATGTGATTGGCGAATGTCTTCTTTATGCACTTGCTTAAACCATTTTAATGCTTGATCTTGCTTTCCTGCTTGCCAATTGATTTCAGCAAGACGTAACTTATATATAGCAATCATATTTCGATCTGAGTCTGAGTCCATGTACTTAAGAGACTGTACATAAACTTCATCGGCTTGCTCATAACTAGCCAGAAGTTGGTGGGTACGAGCTAAGTTACCTAAAGCGACAGATATTTTGCGGTTATGGTTGGTTTTTAAAATCCAATCAGCGGCGGATTTTCGGCTTGCAAGTGCACCGTCTACATCACCTAATGAGTGATAAACATTTGCTTTATTCGAAGCCAGTTCAAAGTGAAAAATGGGATCTTTGCTTTTACCAAAGCGTCGCTCTGCCCTATCAAGAATTTGCAATGCCGTTTCTTTGTTGCCAAACACGTATTGCAAATTAGCCAATTCGACCATACGCATAGGGTTACCAAAAGAGTCGAAGATTGCTTGCAGTTTTTCAAATGCTTTTGTGGCATATTTACGACCAGTTTCAAAGTCGCCTAAATAATGCATTGATTTAGCGTAATAAAAGTAAACTTGCACTTGGAAGACAACAGGCAATTCTTCACCGGTAATGAAAGGCTCAGTGCTATCTTTCAAGATTTGAAATTCCATTTTGTCGTAGAAATAATCAAACTGATAAGATTTAATCTCATACCAACGCGCAGAGCCAAGCTCACTGCTTGCTAGCTGTTGATTAATGTAATCTAAGCAACTAATTTGTGATTGTTGCTCACAAAACATCTCATGATCACTAAAGTTTTCAGAGGCATTGGCATTAAGGCTCGATAATCCTAACAATAACAAGGCTAACTTTTTCTTCATGCTCTATTTTCTCAGCGATAACTCACTCAGAAAACTAACAAAATTTAACAGCTTATAACAGTAATTTTTAATTAAATTGATAAGTGTAACCAAGCACTAAGTTTTGATCTGAGCCATAATCACTGTCTTCTGTTGCAGCAAATAGCTTAAAACTTTGTTGTTTATCAAATTGATAACTTGCACCAATAGCGGCGAAATAACCTGAATAATCGTTAGAACCTACCGAATACGCTGCTGCAGTCATTAATGTCCATTTTTCGGATAATGGCTTTAATTAGTAAAGCCTCTTAACCTAACTCTGCATTCCTTTTATCTAACTACAATCAGGTATATAAAGTTAGGTTAAGAGTATATAGTTTTCCTGTGCATCACTACAACGCGGCAATACACTCCACTTCAACCTTTGCGCCAAGTGCCAAGCCACTGGCTGCAAAAGCACTCCTGGCGGGTAACTTAGTAAAAAATGGCGTGTAGGCTTGATTTGCTAAAGGCCAGTCTTTTATATCTGCCAACATAAGGGTGCATTTAACAATATCGTTAAAATCTAAGTTGTGATCTTGCAAAACAAAGCCAATGTTTCTCATTGCCTGCGTCATTTGGGTGCTGATGTCATTGCCAGCCAACGCCATGGTGGTTGGCAAGTTGCCTAATTGCCCCGATAAAAATAATAACCCTGCCGCTTCACGCGCCATCACAAACGGTAATTTTTCATTATCACCCAAGTAGATAAACTGGCCATTTTTAATTACATGAACAATGTTTTGGCTATTGGCAACCTCATTACTTGGATCACTGTTAAGTACCACAAGATTCGCCGTTTTACCTGCCTTTATTGAACCAGTTTGCTTCTCAATGCCAATCACTTTTGCACCATTAATGGTTGCAGCCTGTAAAGCTTCTAAAGGTGTTAAACCTGCCCGTTCAACTAATAATTGCATTTCATGGTGCACCATAGGCGTTACAGTATTAAACCTATCACTGGTCACATCGGTACCTGCTGCAATAGTTACTCCGGCTTGATGAGCCAATTGCGTAAACAGCCCACCCCACTCATTTAGCAATAACCCTTTTTCACCACGAGAGGCTTTAGTTTTATCAAATACCGTTAAGGTTGAGTCTAGAATTGTGCCCTTATTTTTCATCTGTTTTATAAGTGTTTGATAAGCTTCTAATTGCTTTGCATCGCTTTTTTGCTGCTCTGTTAAAGCGACATTTTTACGGCGCATATCATAGAAGTTTTCAATTACTTGCGCGGCAAAATCGGCAGCATGTGAAATTGTTTCAACCCCACCATTAACCGCTTCAAGTGGTGTTGCTGGGCCAATAAAAGCATGCGACCACACCTTGAGGTCATGTTTTTTAGCAGCTTGAGATAGCTTTGCTACCACTGTTCCTGGCACATTTGCATAAATTTTGATGCCGGTTGCCCCCAACCCTTTGCTACGTAGCATAATGGCATCAAAGTCACTGTGTTCATCAACGGCACGCATCCAGTCAACAGCACCGGGGATTTCACCTTTTGCAGAGGCGACTGTACGGGGATCCGAAAAGAACGCTTTACCACCAATAATCACAGAATAATAAATATCCGGTGATTGAATAATATCGTTATCGGCTCGTCTTTTAAGTGAACTCAAAGCACGGGTATCGCCGCCCATATCGCGCACACTTGTTACACCACCCTGTAACAGCTGACGCAAGCGAATGCGCGTGATTTCATCGTTATCTGAATCATCAGGCGAAGTAGCATGGTGCACATGAGTATCGATTAAACCGGGTATTACATACTTACCTGCTAAATCGATTTTAATGACATCATCGGCAAAGCGATGAGAGCTCGCAGGAACAATTTGTTTGATTTTGTCATCTTCTATGATGATGGTTTGTGCTTTGTTAACCGACAAGGCTTCGACATCGATTAGGTTCACATTTTGTAATGCAATGGTTTGAGCCATCACCGACGACGATAAACCCAATGCAATGCTGGCTAGTAATGTGTTAATGCCCGATTTCATAATCACCTCTTATTCTTGTTTTAACTCCCAACTTACACCTGAATTGCTTGGTTTTACATCTCACTAAAGTTTATAGTGTATAAACTTATAGTTTAAAAATAATAACAATGAACAAACTAGAAGCCGTTAGGGCCTTATGCTTAGTCGCTGAATATCAAAGCTTTACTCGGGCTGCTAAGCAGATGCAGCTGTCTACCACCATGGTAAGCCGCCATGTTAAACAGTTAGAGCAAAACTTAGGCTGCTTGCTGCTAAAGCGAAACACCCGTAAAGTTTGCTTAACTGATGCAGGGCAAAATTATGTTCTGCAAATGAAGCCTTTACTGAATAAATTTAATGAAGTTGATGAAGAGCTAAGCGGGCTTAGTCAAGCGCCTAGCGGCAAGCTGGCTATTTCCGCCAGTATTGAATTTGGTTGCCAATATTTAACACCTTTGATCAGCCAATATCAGCATGCTTTTCCCGATGTTAAATTAGATATTGTATTGTCTAATACGCCCGTTGATTTATTTGATAGCCAAATTGATCTGGCATTTAGAGTTGCTCCTTCATTACCTGATGCCAGCCATATAGCGCAGACAGTTTGCCATTCATCATTATCTTTGTGGGCAAGTCCTGCCTACTTAAAAAAGCATGGCACGCCAATAGATATAGCAGCCTTATCGGAGCATAGATTACTGTTTTTCAGTCATCATATTCGTCATGACCAATGGATTTTTTTGCTAGATGGTCAGCATGTTTGCCGCAAGTTTAACTGGGCAATGACTTCTAATAATGGCCGATTTTTAAATGAAGCAGCGGCAGCGGGTGATGGGATCATTCAAGCCCCTCGTTATTCAGTAGCCCCGTTTATAAAATCAGGCGAATTAGTCGAAGTGTTAGCAGAGCACACCCTAAATCCACTAACGATTGCTGCGGTTTATCCGCATAGGTATGCGCTGTCAAATCGGGTGAAATCATTTGTTGAGCTGGCTAAACACTACTTTAGCCAGCATCCGATCCCTTAAAGAAGGAGTAAACTACCTAAACCTAGGAAGGTAACAAAACCGACGATGTCGGTGACTGTGGTCAGGATCACAGAACCTGAAAGGGCTGGATCGATTTTAAGCTTATCTAAAATCGATGGGATCACCACCCCTGATAACGAAGCAGCAACCAAGTTAAGTAAAATAGCGATAGTAATTGTTAGACTTAACATGCCATCATTGAACCAAAAATAAGTGAGTACACCAATCACAAAGGCCCAAACACAGCCATTTAACGCCCCCACTCTTAGCTCTTTTTTCAGCAGTGCTCTACGGTTGGAGTCGGTAACCTGACCGAGTGCTAAACCGCGCACAATAACCGTTAACGTTTGACTACCTGCAATACCGCCCATAGAAGCGACAACCGGCATTAATACCGCCAGCGCAACCACTTGCTCGATAGTTGCACCAAACAAACCGATAAACCAAGAGGCCAAAAACGCCGTTGCTAGATTAATACCAAGCCAAATACCGCGGTTTTTTGCCGATTTAGTGACGCTTGAGAACAGATCCTCGTCTTCACGAAGACCACCGGCTTTTGCAGCGGCTTCGTCGGTGACTTCTTGGCGCAATTCATAAGCTGATGACACTGACAATCGGCCTAATAGTTTGTTGTCGGCATTAACAACTGGCATTGCCATTTGTTCACTGTGAATAACCACTTCGGCAGCTTCGTATAAGTCGTCATCAGCATGTAAAGCCGATACATCAAGGTTAGCGTAATCCAGCAGGCTGTCATTATCATTGGCTTTAAATAAAGCATTGATAGCCACTTCACCAATGAGAGTGCCCTTACGGCTGACTAGATAAATCACCTCGGTATATTGCGGTAAGCCTTTTTGAAAAATTTTACGCGCGCCAGCCACGGTGATTTTTTCTGACACTTTTAGTGCATCAAAATCGAGCCAGTGACCTAACTGCTCTGGATTATATTGCTGTGCAAGGTCGTACTGTTTTGTTTGAACTTCATCAAGTTGTCTGCGTGCATAATCAACAAAGCGCTCAGGAATAATTTCTTCAAGTTCAAGTAACTCTTCTACGCTTACTTCGTCAAGTAGCTTAAAGCCTTCGGCTTCTTCTAGGCTTTGCAATAGCCAACGACAGCTGTCGCCACCTAGGTTAATGAAGATTTCATGTTGTGTATCTTCATCGAGTAATTGCCAAATCTCTAGACGCTGTTCTTTAGGTAAGGCTTCAAACAATAACGATAAATGCTCAGTAGAAAGCTTTTCTTTAGCATCAGCAAGTAACTTATTTTTACGTGTTGTGGTATCACACTGAAGCAAGTCATCAATTAACTGGGGAAGTTGGTCAACAGGATACTCAATCATTTGAGACCTCGGTTAATTACATCAATAACAATAGTCTAACGCAGCTCGGGGAAAATAACTGCTCTGAAAAGGTATATTTTTCCTAACATGATATGAAGCCAACTTTTAAAGTGAATTAACATTTGAAATTTCTGTATATACTATGCTTGAACAAACAAAATACAATTAAGATCTATTCTCATTCGCATTTTGATGTTACTATCTCGCCAATTTCCAAAAATAATTAATGCGAGTTTCCATATGGGTAACAAAATAAAGTATTTATCATTAGCAGTGGCGCTAGCACTCACTGGGTGCGGTGGTTCAGATGGCGACAAGGCTCCTCAGTTTACAAGCAGTAGCGCCTTTACCTTAAGCGAAGATAGCAGTCTTACCGGTCAACTAACTACCAGCGATGACGATTCAGTAAGCTATTCACTTGGCTCTGCAGCAAGTAACGGACTATTTTCATTAAATGCTGATGGCAGCTTTAGTTATACCCCAAAAGAAAATTTTGCAGGCCAAGACACGGTAACCGTTACTGCTACTGACGGTAACTTAAGCACAGATGCAGTGCTTACTTTTACGGTTAATAACGTTAACGATGCGCCAACACTTGCGAGTCAATCAATTTCTGTAACTACCTCGACTACAACAGAAGGTACATTAACTTTTAATGATGTCGACGGCGATACTGTAACTGTGTCTTTAGTATCACCTCCAGTCAACGGTACCCTAACTCTAGATGAGCAAACGGGGGCATTTACATTTACCGCAGAAACGCTGTCAGAAATTAACGACAGTTTTGTTATTGAATTTACCGATGGCAATATCAGCTCGCCTATCAGCGCAACTATTGAATTAAAACCTTCGTATGTTACGAACGAGGATAAACTCAATTACTACTACAGCTCAGATAAATCGTATCTAAAACAAGCTGAGGCAATCGGCGAAAACATTAATGATGATGTTTATATGAGTGACGTTAATGCTGCTCTGGCAATTGGTTATCTATTAGCTGGTTTCGACCAAAAAGCGATCGAACACTTTGATAAAATCACAACATTAAGTGACAAAGCAAACGCATACCGATTAACCGCACAAAAATTTGATGCTCTAGGTGTTGCAGAACAAGCAAGCTCTTACCGAGACCTCGCAGTAACCACTTATAATCAATATATTGCAAGCATAGGTGTTGAGAACCTAACATCTAGCGACGCTGCATTTTATTCGTATATTGCTAATGAATATAAAGATTCTGGTGAATTTACTCGCGCCGCAGAGCTTTATAAAACATTAGAGTTGTACGCAGATAGTGTTAGGCAAGAGAACTACACAACAGTTTATGGTCGTTTATTAACAGCATTTAGCAACGCTTCTAGTTCTGCTGTAGAAAGGTATTTAGCAGAGCCAAACGAAACAAATAAAGCGCTCGCTTCTGAGATAATTAAAACGTACGGTGAAGCTATTACCAAAACAGGCTACCAGTACGTTAGCAGTGGTGAATATAAAGGTGAAAAAACCGACAGATTGAAGTCTTATTATATTCAAGGTGTTATTGAACTGTCGATGCAAGTTAATGATATTGCGACTGCTAAATATTACGCTAACTATGCATTATCACTATTTGGTCATACTGGTTTTGATAGCAGCTATTCATTTAGTGCAGCAACAAACTCTGCGGTAACACTTGCTACTTATCAATCACCTTTAGAAAAATTAACAGCCTATATTGGCAGTTTGTACGATATCGATTTTGCACAGAATCCTGCATTTAATTTAATTTCGACCGAAAAAGACCAAACTGATGCACGAGAGAAGTCTTATGCTTATCAAATTGCAAACAAAGTTATTGCTGGATTTAGCGTTGCAGATGCAATTGCAGATGCTAAAGATTACTTTATAGAACAAGATGATAATAACGTAACTAGCTTATATTGGGCTATGGCTGATGGTACAACCTCATCGGGTGCTGCCTCTATTGTTTATAGTTATGGCTACCCTGAGCTTGGTTTAGCGCTCTTAGACGAAGCAAGTAAAGTTATGTTTACCGAAGCCTATTTTGATCAACAGTCCTTCAGGAGCTCTCATCGTAGAACAGGTTGGCAGGGCTGTGCTCGCCATATTTCGCTTGATTTATTAATGGGCAGCGAAGAGCAAGCAAAAAGCCATGCCCTGCAATGTACTCAGTGGATGGAAGCAAATTCAGGAAAGCTATCTACAGAGCTCGATATTAAAGGTTATAGCGAATTAATTCGCACCTACAACATGGCAGGGATTAATGACAAAATACCTGAATTAGTAGCTAAAATGAAGGCTGAAATTGACAAGCTGGAAAATCCTGAAAGCAAAATCCCCCATTTAGTTTCTTACTTAGGTTACCTAAACGAAAATAACCTAACTGAGCTTGCAGTAGAATGGGTGCAAGAAGCCATTACCCTTGTTTCAAGCAATGCACAATTACTTGAATTTGAAGACTTTACTGACCTATTTGAAACACTTTATTTGACCCTAGTTAGTACAAAAGAAGTTGGTGATAAATATTTTGTACGCGATTCATTCTTTGTATCTCTAGCTAAGTACCAATCAAATAACGAACAGTATGCTGACATTTATCAATCGGTTCACAGCCAGCTTATTAGCATGCTAGATGAGTCAACCGAGTATTTATTAACTCAAGAAGATAAAGTTATTCAGGATAACGTAGAAACCTATGTATCTATGTATACTCGTTTAGGGCAATACAACAAAGCCGAGCAATTGATTAACTTAGATATAAATGCAGAGGCAGACAAATTAGCACTGTATGCTTTACAAGCATCTCTTGTAGCAACTAAAGATGATTTTCCGGGTAGCACAGTTGCAAGTGTTGATACTGATAACGATGGTAAACCAAACTTCTTCTTATCATCGGCAACACCTGACGCTATTAGCGACTCAGGGCTCACTGCTGATACCGATGCTGACAATGATGGTATTGAAGATAGTTTAGATACTACGCCATTAGGTGAGTAAATTATTGGCAAGTACATGTTTACATGTACTTGCCTACTCTTTTCAAAAAGACAATGAATTTCATCTAATAAAATCCCAAACATAGAAACAGCGACCCTCTAGCTGATAAACGCCCCATTAATTATTTAATTTTTCTGCATAAATAATAACCACAAATGCAATTGAGATCTATTTTCATTCGTATTTTAATGATAAAATCAGCCCACATAACACGCTAACTTTCTGCTAGTCGTGATTAAACATCATGCAGCTGCAGTTATTACCTAAGCTTTTTACCAGATCAACAATCAGGAGTTGTCACAATGCAAATACGCTATTTATCAGCGTGTTTGATGCTTTTACTTAATGCCCCGTTACATGCTAACGAAGTAAAAGAGCAAACAATTAAGCCTCAATGTGAACCAAGTAAAGATCAGCACTGTAATACCGACGATATTGAACGCATTACTGTAAAAGGTCAGTACATAGGGATTGAGGTTCCTGAAGTAATTGGTCGAGCCTATCTTGATCGCAACTTTATTGAAGCAACTCCAAAAGGAAATGGCGATATTAACGAGCTAATTGGCTTACTGCCTGGCGTGTTATTAAGTGAAAATCATTTCTCAATTGATAGTTTGGCAGAAGTCAGTGCCCCAGAAATAAGCATATCGGGTGCTAAGCCTTGGCAAACAGGTTTTATGATTGATGGCATGAACTACAACAATCGGTTAGATCCTGCTAGTTCTTCAAGGATCAGTGCATCAGAAAATGATGTCTATGGTGGTGTGCAAAGCATGAATGTTAACAGCCAATTGGTTGAATCAATTACAGTGTATGATCACAACATTCCAGCTGATTATGGTGACTTTTCTGGTGGTGTTATTGATGCCGAAACCATTTCACCCTTTTCTAAAGATACAAAGATAAGCTTAGGTGTACGTACTAACCAAAGTGATTGGGGGGAATATCACATTATCAGAGGTGAAGATAACGATAATGATAATCCGCTCGCAGAGCAAGAAGCACTTGAGCCGCCAGTATTTGAAAAAACAGATATCGATTTGATGCTGCAAAAGCGTATCAATGATAAACACGCCCTATTGTTCAATTTAAGTTACTTAAAAAGTGATATCTCTTCTATTTCATTACAAGAAATGAAAACCGAGCACAGAGAAAATATCAATGGCTTACTAAAATATAGTTATCGTGATGGTTGGGTTGATGCGCTTGATCTAACGTTTTTATACGCCCCATACAAATCACAAAGCTTCCTCGATGACGTACTAGACAGTGACTATGAAATTGATGGCGGTAATACGGGCTTTATTGCCAATCTAAGTGAAGAAACCAGTTTAGGCTTTTGGCGTAGTGAGTTTAATGCTAGCCAAAGCGATAATAATCGCAGCGCCCCTGCGCATTTTTATCAATGGCTACAAGCTAAAGGTAAAGAATGGGGTCAGTATGCTGACCAAGAATCTAGCAATGAAAATTACACACCTATCTTATTCTCCAAAATAGGAGGTTATGGTAATTTAGAAAACACCCAAACAACCTTCAACTGGCGTAATTCATTAACCCTAAACCGCAAAAACTGGGGTAAAACAGAGCACGCCATCCGTATTGGTGCTGAATTGAATCATCAAAACGTAGAACGTAATCGCGCACAAAACTATTACAAATATGATTCACCTGTGCAGTACTCTTCAAGCCAAAACTCATTAAACTGTAGCGGTTATACTATTGATTGTATTGAAGAAAGCTTTTATGTGGATTTAGATACGCTTGCCGAGCAACTAGGCGGCAGTATCGATTTTAATAACCCAGAGCACTTACTTGCCTACTCTAATAATGTAGCAAGTACGGCTCAGTATTTTAATTCACGTTTGGTCACACCCAGTGAACAAATAGACGTAAGCTTAAATAAAGCAGCACTGTATGCAACCGATGTGATCACCTGGAAGCAGTTTGAGTTTCAATTAGGGCTCAGATACGACTACGATGATTTTTTTAGAAATCATAATATCGCTCCTCGCTTATCAATGGGTTATGACGTATTTAACGATGGCAATACACTGCTTACCGCGGGTTTAAATCGCTACTATGATGCAGGATTATTAGCATACAAAATCAAAGAGCAACAAAAATTTGCCTACCGTGAGTACCGCCCTATCCAAAACGGTTATTTACAGGCTTGGCTTCCTTCTTCTTACACAGGTAACTTTCGCTATATTTTTGACGATGTGAAAAGCCCTTACGATGATGAAATTGCGCTAGGTCTTCGCCATGCCACAGAAAACTTTGGCAACCTATCACTGAAATATGTGAAAAGATTTAAACGTGATCAGCTTGCCCGTAATGAAGAAACCAACTTACATAATGATGGTTATAAATACATTACTATGGAAAATACTGGCACAGGTGAAAGCGAACGTTACTCACTGTCTTGGGATGCAAAATTTGGCGATCACTCTTTGTGGGCTAATATCAGCTACAGTGAAAACTCAGAA
This sequence comes from Pseudoalteromonas shioyasakiensis, assembly GCF_022398475.1. GTDB lineage: Bacteria > Pseudomonadota > Gammaproteobacteria > Enterobacterales > Alteromonadaceae > Pseudoalteromonas. The sequence goes on from NZ_JAKEVM010000014.1 coordinate 17,362, forward strand.
AGTAATACTGATTACACAGCTACACCTGACAACACCCCTATTGAATCATTGGTTTATTATAAAGATCAAATCATTAGCTTATCTGAACTCAATACTATTAAAGCTAACTTTGGCCGTCCTGTTGCTGCAAACTTTGGTTGGAATACTTTTTGGACAGACAACTTATCGACTGGCTTAACAGCAACGTATTCTGGTAGCTACACCACAGCTGTGCTCGGCTCTGGTTCTGAAGTTATCGGTGTCGAAAGTGAATGTAGTGGCTGTGAAAGCATAAATACTGCTATTCCAATTTACAAAGACTATGAATATAAAGCTCGCGTGATGGTCTCGTTAAATACCAGTTGGGAGTATCAAATTACGCAAAAACAGTCATTACAATTACGTGTTGATATAAGCAACTTATTTAATGCTCGTACTTATTCTATTATTGAAGGAAAATCAGGTGTTGAACCTGGCAGAATGTTTTGGCTGGGTGTGACCTATAACTATGAATAAAGGGTTTATTTCAGTCGCTTGTTTTCTCTTTGCTTCTGTAGTTCATGCAGACACAACTCTGCGAGAACTTTATTCTGTGGAGCAAAGTCAATGGCCAGCCATAATGACAGCTAAAGAGACCCCTGCTGCGCCACTAAAACCGTTAAAAGCCAAACCTTTTAACCAAAGTGATGAGATCATTGCATTAGGTGAAAAGCTATTTAACGATACACGTTTGTCACGAGATAACACGGTAAGCTGCGCAAGCTGTCATGAATCTCGTTTAGCGTTTACGGATAGGCGTAAACTAGCTGTCGGCATTGATGGCCAAGTCGGTACTCGTAATACCCAGGCAATTATTGGCATTGATCATTGGCAAACATTTTTTTGGGATGGCCGAGCTAAAACAGCGACAGAGCAAGCTTTAATGCCTATCGAAAATCCCAAAGAAATGGACTCATCTATTCAGCAATCGCTTGACAAAGTAAACGCTGCAGAAGATTACCGAACCCCTATTTTCGCAGCGTTTGGTAATCAAACAATGAGCAAAGAGCAAATGGCAATAGCCATTGTTGCCTTTGAACGCACGTTTGATATCCCAGAGTCATTATTCACGCGGTTTATCGATAAAGCGCAAACCAATCCTAATGAAGCGGTTGCACTTTTAAACGATCAACAACTTGAAGGCTTACATCTATTTAGAACCAAAGCAAAATGTATGACTTGTCATGAAGGAGCTTTACTCAGCGACAATGAATTTCATGTTACGGGGCTGCATTTTTATGGTCGAAAACTTCAAGATTTAGGACGTTTTGATGCCACGCAAGACCCAGCTGATATTGGCAAGTTTAGAACACCTTCTCTACTTGCTTTAAAGCAAAGTACCCCTTGGATGCATACAGGCTTATTTCAAGGACTAGCTGGTGTTGTTAACTTTTATAATGCAGGCGGTGCAAGACCAAAGCCTAAGGGAAAGTATAAAGACGACCCAAACTTCCCTACAACCACTGACTTACTCCATAAGTTAGAGCTAGAAAAGCATGAGCGCGAAGCGCTTGTCGCCTTCTTAGAAATACTTTAAAAAATGGATGAGAATGACAACGCTCTCATCCATATAACTATCACTTCTTAGTTAGCTGTAATTCCAAAAAACACAACAACCAAATACAAATGAGATCTATTATTATTTTTATTTGAGTGGTAAAATCCGTTCCGTTTTTAATATTATATGATTAACATGGGATATAAGATGAATAATAAGATCAAATACGCACCGCTAGTTATTGCGCTCGCTTTAGCAGGCTGTGGCGGTTCGCAGAGTAACAAAGCGCCAGAGTTTACAAGCAGCACAGCATTTACATTAGAGGAAGATACATCTTTCTCAGGTCAACTTGAGGCGACGGACGATGACTCATTGAGCTTCACACTCGCATCTGCTGCAAGCCATGGTTTATTTGCTCTTAATGCCAATGGCAGTTTCACTTATACCCCAAACGCTGACTTTGCTGGTCAAGACACAGTGACGGTCACAGCCAGTGATGGTAACTTAAATACGGATGCTGTTTTAACCTTCACAATCAATAATGTAAATGACGCTCCTGTATTAGTTAGTCAAACAGTGACGGTGACAACGTCAACGACAACACAAGGTTCATTAGTATTTAATGATGCTGATGGAGACGTAATTACTGTTGAGTTAGTAACAGCACCCGCTAATGGCACATTGCAGCTAGATAGCGACACAGGTCAGTTTACTTATGAGGCAGAAACACTCTCAGAAATAAACGACAGTTTTGAAATCGCTTTCACCGATAACAAAATAAGCGAAGCGATTACAGCTACTATTGAACTAACACCTTCATATGTGACAAATGAAGATAAACGCAATTTTTACTACAGCTCACATAAATCACACCTAAAGCAAGCAGAGGCAATCGGTAGTGAAATTAATGACGACAATTACTTAAATGAAGTAAATGCACAATTAGCTGTGGGTTATTTAATTGCTGGTTTTACTGACAAGGCTAATTCACATTTTGAAAAAATCACAACATCTCATGAAAAAGCATCGGCATATCTTGATGCAGCAGCTAAATTAGATGAATTACAACAAAGTGATGCAGCTATTGAGTACAGAGAATTAGCTTTTACGACATACAATCAATATATTGCTGAAAAAGGGTTAGAAAACATTAGCAGTAGCGATCCGAGCTTTTATCTATCTATTTCAAATCAATACAATAGCGCTGGTCAAACTGAACACGCACAAGCCATATTAGATACTATTTCTCTTTACGCCAGTAAGGTATGGACTGAAGAGTACAATAAAACTTACGCTAGATTTGTTTCAGCTGTAAAAAAAACAGCACTCGCTTCTGTAGAACAATATAGTGCGAGCCATACCGAAGCAGTTAGAAATGCAGGCCTTGCTGTAATAAAAACCATGGCAGATCTTGCCGAAAATATTGGGGCTTACACCCAACCGTCAGGAGATTACAAAGGCCAAAGCACAGAGCGTATGCGGGCATTGTACATGAGTTGGGCTGCCGACTATTATTTAAGACTCAATGATACTGAATCTGCTAAATATTATACAAATTTGTCATTGTCATACTATGGTGTAGTTGGCTTTGATAATAGCTATAGTTTTTCAGCAAGCCCTTACGCTGAAGCAACCCTCGCAACCTATACTTATCCACTTGAAGCACTTACAGCAACGATTAAAGCCCTCTATGATGTGGAGCTGGTAAATAACCCTGCCTATCAATTACTGACTAAGCAGGCCGATAAAGACGACGCAATTGAATACTCTTATGCGTATGAAATCGCAAATAAATTGCAAGCAGGACAAACTTTATCTGACGCGGTCAGTAACGCTAAAAACTACTTTATGGAAGGTGAAACTACCAATGCTAAAAGCTATTATCAAACCTTAATAAATGCATCGGCACAGCCTGGTGCTGCAGCCATTTTACAAACTCGTGGCGAAAATGAACTAGCACTAGAAGTCACTGATTATGCCCAAAGCATCCTAGCATCGCCTGAATATGTTTTATCTGTATCTGAATATTACATTATGGGTAAATTTGGATGTGGTGGCTTAGTACAATTAGCCCTTAACTTAAACAGCCCTGAAAAAGCAAAACTTTACGCAACAAGTTGCGCCGCAATGCTTGATGAGTACTTTTTAGAAAATGAAAACAACTTTTCAACAAATAGCAGTATCAGTGCTTTAACGTCTCTTATTGCGACGTATGGTTTTATTGAAAACAACGAAGGTATAAGTAGTCTCGCCTCAAAACTGGATACACAAATTAGCTTATTAAGTAATAAACATGAACAAGCAGAAAAACGCTTGAAAGTACTTGGTTATTTGGTGAGAGCCGGCTTATTAGACACAGCTGTTTCGTGGTTAGAAACCAGCTTAGCCATTATTGATAGCGAAAAAGAAAATATAGATATTGAAGACTACACTGCTTTATTAGAGTCAGTTTTTGAGTCTGCTTTAAGTAATGAGTTGCTTAACACTGGGACTTTTGAGCAATATACACTTATAACAGCACTGTCTCGCTTTCAAGCAAACAACCAGCAATATGCTGAAGTATATGCAAATACGATGTCAGCACTTACAACATCTATCGACAAAGCAAAAGCTTATGTATTAACTCAATCAGATAAAGTAATACAAGATAACCTAGAAACCCTTGTGGCTGTGTACGCACAATTAGGTGACGATGAATCTGTAAACGAACTAATCAACCTTCCTGTTAATGCTGAAGCGGATAAATTACCTTTACTCACGTTACATGCGACTCTAAAAGCTCAAAGGGATGACTTTTCTGGTCAAGCAATTGCCAGTATTGATACAGATCATGACGGCAAACCCAACTTCTTTTTGCCTAATGTAACTGAACAAGCAATTTTAGAGTCTGGTCTAACGGCTGATGATGATGCTGATAATGATGGAATTTTAGATGAAAATGACATCACACCTATTGGTGAATAACAGCCATAGCCCATGCAATAGCATGGGCTTTCTTACCCCTTCAATTGACTTGGCGTAAGCCCGGTCCAGCGTTTAAACGCTCGTCTAAAATTAGCAATATCATAAAATGATAAGCGCATGGCAACTTGCTCATTGCATTGCTCGCGCATGGCAAGTAGGTAAATCGCTTTGCGCTTACTTTGCTCATCATACAAGGTAGAAAAACGTACGCCATGAGCTTTTAATTTACGCTTGAAGGTTGCAGGGCTCATGGCAAATTGGCTAGCTACTTGGTCTAAATTTAACGCCGGAGTTTGATAAATTAATCGGCTTACGGCTTCCACAAAGGTGCTATTTGCAGAATTTAATGCCGCTAGCTGCGAGTTAATTTGTGAGAACCTAAAACTACTAAACGCGGGGTTAGTGAGCCTAAGCGCTTGTTTATTCAATACCCAACGGGTTATAGGCTTTTCAAAAGCGACTTTAAGGCCTAAATGCTGCTCGTATTCTTGGCTATGTCTGGCGCGTTTATAGGCAAACTCAAACTGACAAGGGACTCGCTCACCTGCCACTTTTTTTAGAACTTGGTAAAACGCGGCGCTGTAAATTTCCATTACGTACTGGCTTATTTCATCATCCAAGCCCACAGCATTTTGCAGCACAATGTAATACTGCTCGTTATGCACATAACTATAACTAAATAACAAAGGTGCTAATTGCATGCGTAAATTGTGTAACTGTTTTAAAGCTTGGCCGATGTGCTCAGAATGTAACACGCCTTGGGCGGCAACAGAGGTATCGTTTGCTAGTTGACTGCCTAATAAAAAACCGCTGTCGGCGGACTTCATCAACTGCTTAAACTGCGTCAATAAGCGCACTTGCTGTGAAATACTAAACTGATGCTGCACACTCATTAAGTCTTGCTCAAACACCCCTGTGCCTCTGAGTAACTTATGCAGTGCAATGCCGCGACTTAAGGCCAGCTCCACCAGCGTGGTGATCAGTCCCTGTGCGGTGAGGTATTTGTCATCTTGATTAAGATACGGCTTCACAATGGCTGACTCTTTGTTGTTTTTGTTGTTGTAACTTAGCGTGTAAACGCGAGCTTAAACTTTGTGGTGTATCGCCTTGCATACTTCCTACTAAGGCCGCTGTTACATCTTGAAACTTAGCGTGTTTTTCGCCTTCGACCTTAAAAGCACAATGGCTCAGCGCAGAGGTAATTTGCGCCACCAGTTCTTTTGCTTGTACTGCGCTGGTGTTTGGCATTAGCACCATAAAGCAGTCTCCTGCATAGCGGCATACGACATCGTTAAGGCGGCAATTCATCAATAAAAGCTCGCTCACTTCACGGAGTAAGCGGTCGCCTTCGATAAAACCAAATTCAGCGTTAAAATCAGCAAAACCACGAATATCAATGGCGGCTAGTTGCAATGGCTGTGGCTCACTTAACTGCTCTTTTAGTACATCTTGTAAGTAATCAGCCTTATACAGCCCTGTTATTGAGCACACTAATTCATGCTCACGATGCTGTGCTTCACGGCGCTTTAACTGCCTGTTAAGGACGTATTGCTCTTGATGCCACTGATAAAGTCCAAGACTTGTGAAGATCATACCTATCGGCGCAGGCAATGATTCAATCCAAGTAAGCCACGTGTTGGTTGGTTGATGTAACCACTCATCAAATAAATCAAGGGAAGCTGAAAACATAAAAAGCCCAAGCCCAAGCACTAAAAAGCTGGTGACTTTGCCGGGCGGCCTCGAAATAAGCAGCGCAGCTATCCAAGTAAGGGTCATAAGCACAATGCCACCCTCGCCTAAAATATCTAACCATGCGATATCGGCTAGAGGCTTTAACTCTCCTGCTTGCGCGCTTAGCAAAAACGCAATCACAAACAAAGCAATAACGGCATTGGTTAAAAATCGATGATGAGTAAAAGGGTTATATCGCATTCTCAGTACCTAACAATAATTCACGCTGCCATGCTAACTCGTTAGCGTTTAAAGCAGCAGGGTCATATTAGCTCAATGATGTGACAGCAAAACGACAGTCAAACCTTGTTAAACCCTTTAAGTACTATAATTGCCTTAAAAAGATGGGGTTATTGCAGCTCAAAAGTACTTTTAAAACCCTCTAATCACTTGTTTTTACTGGTTGTTAGCGATTTTCTGTCACATTTGCGTCATTTAAGCTGCGTACTTTGCTCATCAAACCAAGGACAACCAGGAGCAAACCCATGAAACAATTTAAAACGAAGGCGTTAGTAAGCGCCCTCGCCTTATGCCAATTTGCCGCTTACGCACAAGACGAACAAAGCAGCGATGAGAAAAAAGTAAAAGTCTCTGAAGAGCTTGTTGTATATGGCGAGATTGGTTATCGCAACCGCTCACAAGAGCTAGCACCGACGCTTGAATACTCACAAGAATACTTTCAACGTTTTGAACCGCTGACTGCCGGTGATGCATTAAAACGTGTACCAAGTGTGACGTTTTTATCAGATGTTTTAGAGTCTGATGGCGCGCGTATGCGTGGCTTAAGCCCAGCTTACACAAAGGTGCTTATCAACGGTGAAGAAGTACCTGGTGCAGGTGCTGACCGCTCATTCTTTGTTGACCGTATTCCTGCTGAGCTAATTGAGCGTGTAGAAATTATTCGTGCTTCAAGTGCAAACCGCTCTGCCGATGCCATTGCCGGCACGCTAAACATTGTATTGCGTGACGGTTACAGCCTAGATGGTGGTTACCTTCGTGCGGGTGGCCTGCGTTATGACGATGGCGAATTAAAAGAAAGCTTTGCAGGTGTTTACGGCACTGAGTTTGCTGGCGGCCGTTTACTACTAGGTGCGAACTTACAAGGTCGTTATAACCCAAAACAAAAATCAAGCCTACGCTATGGCGACAGCCCAGAGAATAACGCTAATTACAAAACCGAAGAATTCGATAACCGCGAAGATCAATCAGATATTCGCGACGGTGACGATACCTCGCTAAATGCCAGCTACGAAATTGCTTTTGATGATGGCAGTAAGTTTGATATCAGCGCGATTTGGGTTGATACCGACCGTACTGAAGATGAGCGTTCATTTGAATATGACGACCCAACAGCAATTAATAACTCAATTGTTGAAGGCGGTAACCTTGAAACCGACAACGCCAATGTGTCTTTCATCGACCAAACCAACTACAACATCAACTCGGGTTATGAGTTACCCCTTTTTGGTGGCACCAGTAAATTCAAACTTGGTTTTGCAAGCTTTGAAGAGTCTGTTTACGAACAAGAAGTAGAAATCGATACCTCTGAACTACCTATGGTATTTGAGGAAGAAGAAGAAACCGTAGACCTTGATGACAAAGAATGGTCATTACAATGGCAACATAGCTTGTTTGCAGGCGAGAACAAAACGATTCAATTCGGTGCCTTTGTACAAGGTAAAGAGCGCGATACTGCGGTTTATCAAGCCGAAGGTGAAAGCGAACAAAGCTTTACTAGCTGGGATCAGTTCAGCAAAACACCACTGTCACTGGCAGGCTTTAACAACGAGTTTGAAGCAGCCTCTGGTGGCGTCAATAAACTCGAAGAAGACCGCCTAGATGTATTTGCATTAGTTAAGCACGAAGACCAAGACTTCTCGTGGGAGTTAGGTGTGCGCTACGAAACAACCGACTCAACCATTACTGACAAAGCAGAGGGTGTCAGCGCTAAAAACGATTATGACTTTTTCTTACCATCGGCACATTTACGCTATAACGTCTCTGAAAACGGCCGTGTTAGTGCATCGGTTGCACGTAGCTTACGTCGTCCTGACTTTGATTACATCACCCCTGCTCTACTTGAAAAAGAGCTAGGCGATAACGACTTTTTAGGTAACCCAGACCTACAACCAGAATCATCGTGGGGTATGGACTTAGGTTATGAGTATCGTTTAGGTAAAAGCGGCGTCGTGGGTATTAATGTGTTCTATCGCGATGTCACAGACCTTATCGAAATAGCTAATACAGGCCAACAAGGTTCAGAAGGTGATGGTACTTACATTTTGCAACCGCGTAACACCGGTGATGGCAACGTAAAAGGTATCGAGCTTGATTTATCAACGCCGCTAAGCGCTATTAGCATGCCAAACACAGGGGTATTCTTTAACTACTCTTGGCTTGATTCAGAAGTAGATGACACTTTCGGTAGCCGTAAATTCAACGACCAATCTGACTACGTGTTTAACGTTGGTTTTATTCAAGACCTACCTGATTTAGGCGCTTCGTTCGGTGCAACTTACCGTAAACAAGGTGATGCTTATGGCCGTATCGTGGGTGAAGAAGTGACCACACACTACGGCGCAGACCTTGAAGTATTCGTAGAAAAACGCTGGCAAGACGTCACGCTTCGTTTAGTGGGCTCAAACCTATTAGATGCAAGCAAAGACGAAACCTTTAACAAGTTCGACACGGTTGATGACCAAATCAACCGCGACTTTGACGAGTATGAACTGGAGTCTGAAGAAGCAGGCCCTGTTATTCAGTTAATGCTGCGCTACGCGTTTTAATACACATAAGAGTTATTAAGGCAGCGCATTGCTGCCTTGTAGTATATTTGGGGATCCCATGAATTTTAAAAAACCACTTAACCTTGTTGCCAGTGCAGTGATACTAAGCACCCTAGCAGCGTGTAGCCAAACAACGGCAACCGAGGCACCAAGTAAAAACCAATTAACAGCCTTTGGCACAACAGAAAATATGCAAGGCTCACAAGCGGCAGCCCTTGCTGATGACGCTTGGCTATTGAGCTCACAAAGCCAAGGCCTACAACTTATTGATGCCACAGGTAAACAACATGCATTACAAAAAGGTAACTTCGAAGCGCTGTCTGTTAAGGCAATCAGCAAAAACAGCTACCTTGTTGCTAGTATCGACAACGAAGCTGACCAAGCAGTGATTTTTAGCTTACAAAAAGCAGCTAAATGGCAGCTAACTGAAATTAGCCGTATCAGCCCACCAAAAGCAAAACCTGAGGCGGTGTGCTTATTTGCTAACCCGACAACTCAAGCAGTTTCGGCATTTGTGGCAGACGCTCGTGGTCTTATCCGCGAAACACTGGTGTTCGATATGGCAAACAAAAGCGCGTTAAACCTTGAATTACGTGAGTTTGCTGGTGTAAGTGAAACATCAGGCTGTGCGGTCGATGATAACAGTAAAACTCTTTATTTAAGTGAAGGCGAGCTAGGCATTTGGCAAATTAACGCAGATGCTGAATCGCGCGCCGATAAAAAGCCCGTGGCTTTGATGTCGCCATTTGGCAGCTTAGCGCCTGAAGTTGGCGGTTTAAGCACAACAGATGATGGTAGCTTATGGTTCACCACCTCTGAAGATAACCAATTACATCGCTACGAAAAGAGTACTAAACGTTTTAGCAGCTGGCAATTTGCTGGTGAATTGGCGATTGAATCTGCCGCAGTGCGCTTTAACAATAATCAAGCTGATATTGTGCTATACGATGATGAATCAGGTCATTATGTAAAAGGTCAAATAGATGGGCAGGCTAAACAACATAATAGCGCTAAAACAGCCGCTGTTACTTACATCAATGCACAAGCGCAAACCGATGCAGTACGTGCTTTTGGTGATGCCGCCGATGACCCTGCTATTTGGGTAAATTCTAAAAATGCAGCAAAAAGCCTGATCTTAGGTACCGATAAACGCCGTGGTTTAATGGTGTATGACCTTGCAGGCAAAGAGCTACAAGCGCTAGAAACAGGCCGTTTAAATAATGTTGATGTGCGCCAACATGCAAGTATCAACAACGCAAGCAATACGTGGATCACCGCAAGTAATCGTACTCACAACAGCATCAGTGTTTACAGCGTCGATACTCACAATCAAGTGCAACATCTTGCTGAGCTGCCAACGACTCTAAAAGAAATTTACGGTATGTGTATGTACTCATCAAACACAGGCAACTATGTGTTTATGAATGACAAATCAGGCCTATTTCAGCAATACAAACTGACTGGCAATAATGAGAGCGTATCAGCACAACTAGTGCGCGAGTTTAGTGTTCCAAGCCAACCAGAAGGTTGCAGTGCAGATGATAAAACCGCACAGCTATTTTTAGGTGAAGAAGACGAAGGTATTTGGTTTATTGGTGCTGAGCCAACAGCAGGAAATAAACTTGTAATGCTGCAAACCGTGAACGATATGTTGGTTGATGATGTAGAAGGCATGGAAATCTACCACGCAAAAGATGCCCGCTATTTAGTGGTTTCTAGCCAAGGTGATTACAGCTATGTGCTTTATAAAATTATTGATGGCAATACCCCTAGCCTAGAGTTTGCGGGTAAATTTGCAATCAGTAATAACCTAGAGTTAGCAATAGATGGCGTATCAGAAACTGATGGCCTAACGGTAACACCGGCTGCGTTACCGGGCTACCCTGAAGGGGTGCTAATTGTGCAAGATGGTTACAACCGTATGCCACAGGCACCGCAAAACTTTAAGATTATTGACTGGCGCGAAGTAAAAAACGCCATTCAATAAATTACTCCGTAAGGGTGCTCGGTTTATCTGGGCACCTTTTTTATCTGAACATGTTTAATCAGTAAAATAGATAACTAAAACACCCAACTATTGCACCGTAAATTAGCATAGGCAAAAAGGTTTTCTTAAGCACTGGCCCTTCTTGATTATTCACTCCAACGATACTGGCTACAGCAATAATATTGCTAATGCAGATCATATTCCCCATCGCCGCCCCCGTTGATTGCAACGCAAGCACTAAGGTTTCTGATAGGCCCACTTGCTGTGCAATACCATATTGAATACCGCCAAAGGTAAGATTAGACACGGTTGCCGAACCTGAAAAGAAAGTCCCGAGAGCTCCCAAGTAGGAGGCAAATAACACCCAGTGCTCACCGCTTAAATCAGCAAAGGTACTCGCCATATAAAATATGGGCGCATTATGGCCGCCTTGCATTAAAACATTCACCATCACCAGCGCCCCGATTAAAGCGATACATGGCATAACAATACGGCCTATGGTGTCGGAGCACATTTGCTTTACTTGTGTCTTACTCATTTTAAGTAACGGCACACAGATCAACACCACTAATACAAACGGGATCAACGCTGGTACAAACAAGGTTTTATACGACCACCCCACTGAAGTGCCGAATATCTCATGTAAAGATAAGATCAGTGCTTTGCTTAATTCAAATTGTGCAAAGCCCAAATGAATACTCACCCAGAGCGTTTCGTCGTTAAGCAATGCTTTAATGCCCAACTGATGAATACGGGTTATCACCAGCACAACAATCAAAAGTAATAACGGTAATAAAGCTAAAAATAGCGCTTTGGGTGTAAGCTCAGCTTTGCCTTTCGAGCTTTGTGCATTTACAGCTGACTTATCTAACCCCACTCCCCTACTTGCTAAATAGATAGTGACTAATAGACCCACTGCACCACCTATCAACGATGGAAATTCATAGTTCCACTGGGCAAACAACCAATAAGGTAAGACACATGAAAACACACTCAAATAAATGAATACGCTATTTTGACGCACCTTTTTTAGTGGTAAAACAAGACAAAGCGCAATCATAGGAATAACCAAAGCAGCAATAACATGACAAAGCGCCGTCCACCTTGAGATAGCCAACACTTGCCCATCATCTAAGTTTAGCGCCGAAAAGCCAAACCATGTTGGTGTGCCAACTGCACCAAAAGATACGGGGATCGAGTTTAAAATAAGAGTGAAAATAATCACTTTAAAAGGCGAGAAACCAAGCCCGACCAAAATAGGCGCCGCGATGGCCGCAGGCGTGCCAAAGCCCGATGCGCCTTCGAGCATAAATGCAAATGCCCAACCAATGATCATCAACTGTGCAACTTGATTACTGCTAATTGATTCAAGCCAATGTTTTATCGTAGTTTCGGCCCCAGATATTGCCAACATGCGGTTAAGTAAAATAGCCCCTGCAATAATCGAAATGGGCGTCATAACAGACAACACACCAGCAAACGAATTAGCAAGCAACAGCCTTAAATCAGCTTGGAAGTAAAACAGTTGCAGTAAAGCAGCGAGTAGCGCTGTTATGGGTAAGGCAATATAAGAAGCGATGGGGCTGCGTTTTACCATCATCCAGATCAGCACCAAAATAGGCAGTGCAGCCACTAGAGTATTCATGGGTCATCCTGTTGTTTTTATTAAGCGCTTTCCTTAATTCAAAGTATAGACAGGATAACCATAATCAGTATTTTTTATTTGTTAAATGAGTGTACTGAGCCACCAAAGTAACAGTACTAACACAGAAATAGCGACTAAAGCTTTGGTTTTGTGCTTTTGAATAACTCGCTCTGCCTGATTACCCGCGTAATAAACAACGGCAGCAAGGGCAAAGTAGCGGATTGAGCGAGCAATAACCGTTGCCAGTAAAAATAGAAAAATTGAATACTTAGTTGCTCCAGCGGCCAGCATGGCAATTTGAAATGGGATGGGCACAATACCGAGCGTCAATACAAACCAAAAGCCTTGTGCCTGCATTTTTTGCTTAACTTGCTCGAACTGCTCAGGGTTTGAGAAGGTATTAATCACCCAGTCCCCCACTACATCAAATAGATAGTAGCCGAGGGCATAACCAAAAATAGCACCAATAATACAACCAATGGTCGCCATTAATGCGATTAACCAAAGCTTTTCTCGGCGGGCTTGCATTAACGGAACAAGCACAGCTTCAAGAGGAATAGGCACTATAGTTGACTCTAAAAATGATGCCACCGTGATTGATTTGAGCATATGTTTAGAGTCGATAAACTGCCGTGTTTTTTGCTTTAACTTTTTAGCAATTGCCATTATTCATCCCTTGGAGTTTTGTTGCGATATAGGTTACAACAAAAACCCTTAACCGTCCCTTACGGTTTATGAATATAACGGCTACGGCCTTGATTTTTTGCCAAATAAAGCGCTTGGTCGGCACGTTTCATGGTGTTGCTAAATGTCTCTGTGGCACGTTTTATAGCCGAACCCACACTCACGCTGAGCGTTTTACTCGGCGTCACCATCACATTATTAGCAAGGCTCAGCAGTTGCTCACAGGTAGCACATAACTTATCAGCGTCGTCAGTGGCAACATACAATGCAAATTCTTCACCGCCTATTCGCGCAAATAGAATGTCATCATTTAATGCTTGATGACACTGATAAACAAAATCTATCAATACCTGATCACCAACATCATGGCCATATTCATCATTAATCGCTTTAAAGTGGTCGATATCAGCTATCACTAGGCTGTGTGGCTTATCTTGGTTTTGCTGCACATAATGATAAAAATAACGACGGTTATACGCCTTTGTTAATACATCGGTTTTTAGTTCTTCTTCAAGCTGTTCGCGGGTTTTAGCTAAGTCTGTAAGGGCAAGGTAAAGACCAAACCCAGTTACTAGCATCCCTAAAGTGCGGGTAATATCTTCGATATAAATGCCAACCCAGATTGGTTGAAATACCAGCTCGTCTAAAAAATCAAAAGTAAGCCCAGCACTCCAAAGGAAGATACCCACACTTAAAAATAAGTAACTACGCTTAGCAACCACCGAGGTTTGCACAAACGCGAAAATACAAATCAAAATAAGCAAGTTAATGGCATCACTTAGCACGCCATTTAAGTAGATATCATTTTCGAGCCGATTAAAGTAATACAGATAAGTGATCACTATCAGCAACAAAAAGACAATAAAAGAACTAATAAATAACCGCTTTATTATGAGTGGTACTGAGTTTAACTCAGCCTTTACTTCAGGAGGGGATGCTTGCTTATTCATAACTAATCACGACAACGTACTGCAATGAACTAAACATTAGCAAAGCAAATTTAAAAGTGCATGATAAAGCCGCTTAAAAGGGCAAAAACCAGCGTTTTTACTGGAGTAAAAAGTCTAAAAATAAGCCGTTTTAGTCAGTGAAAAAGTCTAAGTTCATGCTATTTGCCACTAACGGTCGCAATTCTGCTGTTATTTTTTTATCATCGCTGACAATTTAAATGACACAGCAAGAATCAATGAGCGACGCACGATTTATTCCTTTTCGAAAACACGACATCATCAACCTTTGCCAAGCCTATTTAGGTGAATCGCAATCAGGTTCGTTTATGGAGTTGGCTACACTTTTGCAAAGCGTGACTCATTACCAATATCACGAGCTGCTGGAGTCATTAAAAAACAACTATGCGCCATTTGACCCAAATAGCGACACCCGCACTTTAATACCGATTACCGACGAGCAACGTGCCAGCTACCAATCTGCCTTTGCAAAAGACTTTGCCACCGTACTCAATGCTGCCAATTTTGAAACCATTACCAATCAAGACTTACAAGATGCGCTCAATGAAGAGTCTTTATTTAAAGTGCGTTTAGCCGTTGAGTTTGATGACTTCGCAGAAGTGGTCTTTTACCGCCGCGGCGAATCGCAAAAAACTGAGACGCTGCGCAGTTTTTGGGGGCTTAAGAAAAAACAGATTCAATTTACTAACTATGATCGCGTTGCCATATTCATCCGCTTTAAAGACGAGCAGTACTTTTTAGAAAAAGGCAAAATGCCAGTGGGCTTTGAACCAAATTCAACCATTGTCAAATTATTCCAGAATGTGCCAAAAGCCGATTTAGAAATGCTGTTTCCGAATAGCGAAGTAAAAATGCGCCCAATAGATAAACTGATTATTGGTTCATCAGCATTGATTGGCGGTGCTGTGGTGTTGGTAACAAAATTAGGCGCGTCAATTTTACTACTGATTGCTCTGATTGCCTTTTGGGGTGGTTGGCGCAGTGAAGAAGTGCATATGAGTCAGCAACACTTTATTACCTTTGCAATCGGCATGGGGGTATTTGGCAGCTTTATTTTTAAAGAATGGAGCAAGTTTAAAAACCGTAAAATTCGCTTTATGAAAGCACTAGCGGACAACTTGTATTTTAAAAACCTCGATAACAATGCAGGTGTTTTTCATACTCTCGTTGATGCAGCTGAAGAAGAGGATGTTAAAGAGGCGCTGCTTGCCTACACCTTTTTACTAAAAAGCGAATCAGCGATGACTGCAGAGCAATTAGATAGTCAAATTGAGCAATGGTTTAACGAACAACATAATTGCCAGCTCGACTTTGAAATTGATGATGCTTTAGACAAACTCGTAAAGCTTGATCTAGTTAATCAGCAAAATGAACTTTATTCGGCGGTTGATTTAGATAAGGCCAAACAGCGCTTAGATGCGCGTTGGGATGACTATTTTAAGTTTGCCTAAGCCTTTAAAATCAGGTACTAGCAAGTACAAATCGAGTCTGAGTCTGTTTAACTCTCGTTACGGCATTTTGGTCTCAATGTGCTTGCGCAGCGAATGGTCTGCTTTTAGGATAAAATTTTACGGCTAAAAAAAGACCATTCCATGCAATTAAAAAAAACAATCCTTATTGGAGCAAGTTTGCTGTGCGCAGCAACAACAGCTCAAGTATATGCTAACGACAAATTTGTCTCTGAAGATATTTTTCAACTTGAATACGCAGGCGACCCACAAATAAGCCCAGACGGTAAAAAAATCGTTTATGTTCGCAGCGGCTACGACATCATGAAAGATGGTAATAAGCGTAGCTTTTGGCTGTACGATATAAAGTCTGGTCAACACACGCCGCTGTTTTCTGATGAACATAACTATAGCCAACCTACTTGGTCTCCAGATAGCAAGAAAATTGCTTTTACCAGCAACTCAAGTGGCTCAAATCAGCTTCACGTTTATTGGTTAGCGCAAGACAAACAAGCATTATTAACGCAACTACCAAAATCAGTACGTAACCTAAGTTGGTCGAATGACTCTGAACAAATTGCTTTCACCATGAGCATTCCTGAAGGTAAATCTGCGTTCGCTAAATCAGTAAAATTGCCTAAAAAGCCAAAAGGCGCTGAGTGGTCAAAACCAGTGAGAGTGTTTGAAAAAGCACGCTATCAAGCTGATGGCGCAGGCTTTTTAGAGCCTTCATACCGTCACGTTTTTGTTATTCCTGTTTCAGGTGGCACACCACGCCAATTAACATCGGGTGATTATCAGCACTATGGTCCACTTGCTTGGGATCCAAGTAACACAAAACTAGCTTTTTCTGCTGATCGCAATGATGAGTGGGAATACCGCACAACTGAGTCAGACCTATATGAAGTTAATGTAAAATCAGGTGAGCTTACGCAACTAACCGATTTACCTGGCCGTGAAAGTAACCCACGTTACGCACAAGACGGTGATGAACTTGCCTTTGTTGCGCGTGACAATGCCCCTGTGCCTTACATTAACTCAACACTATCTATGCTCGATTTAGACGATAAATCAATCAAGCATATTACTGAAAAATTAGACCGCTCAGTGGCTGATTATAAGTGGTCAGGCGATGGTGACTTTGTTATTCAGTACGACGACTTTGGTAAGCGTAAGCTCGCTAAAGTAAACAGCCGCGGTAAGGTAACTGATTTAACTGATACCGTATCAGGTACTTCAATTGGTCGTCCGTATATCAGTGGTAGTTTCAGTATGGCCAATAATGGCGCTATTGCTTACACCACAGGCAGCGAATACCGCCCAGCTGATTTAGGCTACATCTACAGAGGTAAAAATAAAACACTAACTTCATTAAACGAAGATGTATTAGGCCATAAGAAACTTGGTAAAGTGCACGAGCTGAATGTTAAATCGCAGTTCGACGGCCAAGCCATTCAAGGTTGGTATATCACGCCACCTGATTTTGATGAAAACAAACAGTACCCATTAATGGTTGAAATTCACGGCGGCCCACATCTTGCCTATGGCCCAAGCTTTACTGCTGAATTACAACGTTATGCCGCTGAAGGTTACGTTGTTGTGTATGTGAATTACCGTGGTTCAACAAGTTACGGTAAAGACTTTGCACTACTGCTAGATGGTAAATACAGCTCAGAAGAAGACTTTGCCGATCACAACTCGGCAGTTGATGCCATGATTGCTAAAGGCTTTATCGACAAAGATAACTTATTTATTGCTGGTGGTTCAGCAGGTGGTATTGCAACGGCTTATGCGGTTGGTTTAACAAACCGCTTTAACGCTGCGGCAATTACCAAGCCAGTGATCAACTGGTTAAGTAAAACGCTTTCAGCCGACAGCTATATTGGTCAAATTCGTAACCAATTCCCTGGTATGCCATGGGATAATGTGGAGCACTACTGGAAACGTTCACCGCTTTCATTAGTGGGTAACGTAACCACACCATCATTGATCATGACAGGTGAAGAAGACCGCCGCACGCCTATTTCAGAATCAGAGCAGTTCTATCAAGCATTAAAACTGCAAAAGGTAGATACCGTGCTTATTCGTGTACCGGGCTCACCACATGGTATTGCGGGTCGTCCTTCACGTATGATTTCGAAAATTGAATACACCCTTGCGTGGTTCAAACAATATCAGAACTAATGAATTAAGCAGGAGTGAGGTGCTCACTCCTGCTTAAAAATAATGATGACTAAGCGCAAGTTGAGCAGAACCTATCGACTGCGCTTTTTCCCCACACACGCCTAAACCAACTTCACAGCTACGTAGTCCACGACTATCTAACCGTGCAAATGCTGCAATTGATAACTGCTTGAGCTGTTCAAGCGCTTTACCCGGTAACGGCGAATCAATAATCACAGCTTGCATATCTAATAAACTCAAACAGTTATGCATGGCAATACCGATAGCCTCAGCAGATTTTTCAAGCCAAGGCTGAACTAGCCGTTTATGATCTGAAAACTGACTGTCGGTAAGCTCATACACAGATATACCAAGTTGCTGCTTATCAAACTCGCTTTGTAATGAGAGTAGTGAACATTGACTAAGTAACTGTTCGCGTTCAGCGTTTAGCATTGAGCCTATAGCACCGGCATTACCACTTTTACCTTCGAGAAGTTGGTGGTTAATCACCACGGCTCCACCTAAAAAAGCCCCCAAATAAACATACAAAAAATCGCTGTAGTTATTAGGGTTACCAAGGCTTAGTTCTGCACAGCAGGCAGCGTTATTATCGTTACTAATATAAACCGGTAAATTAAACTGACTTTCTAAGTAACCTTTTAAGTCGAAATTTTGCCATTGACTAAGGGTATTTGTTGCAGTGTCTGAAGCGGCTTGCCATTGCCAAATATCAAACGGCATAGCGACCCCTAGCCCACACACATGTGAGCGCAGTTCAGGTTCTAATTGACTGATTAATTGTGGGATATGTGTTTCTAAGAATGATTTAAGCTCATCGACAGATGCTTCATTCACCTCAACAGATACCGATGCTCTTTGCGTGCTGTGTAAGTCAACGAGTATCAGGTCGAAGCGTCGTCGCCCGATTTTCAAACCAAAACTAAATGCACCATCTGGATTGAGCCTAAATGGCACGCTTGGTTGCCCTACCCGTCCTTTTACAGGTGCATCACGAAGCAATAGCTTATCTTCTTCGAGCTTGTTGATGTTCACTGTTGCCGCCTGAGCAGACAAGGCTAACGCTTTCGCTATTTGTGCTTTAGGCATGCTTTGCTGTTGCCTAATTAAGCTTAGAATTGCGCGCTCGTTCTTGCTTCTTGGTGCTCGCGATAAACTACTCTTCATAACATCCTTCTTGATACCAGCTTAATACGCGGCCTATTAGACCTTTTTGGCGTACTATCTACCAGTCAAAATAATAAATCAACTAGGTTGATTTATTATTTATAGTCGTGAATACTGTCGGCCACAACAATATGAACACATTAATCTGGTGAACTATGCAAACACAGCCTGCTATTGTATCGCGCCAAATGCTTTGGCCTTTTATTTTGCTTACAATTTGCTTTGCTGCTTGGGGTACTGCGGCCAATATGACAGACCCATTAGTGAAAGTTTTTAGCAAAACATTTTCGATGAGTGCGTTGCAATCAGCACTGGTGCAGTTTAGTTATTACGGTGCTTATTTTTGCTTAGCTTTACCGGCAGCCATGATCAATAGACGGTTTAATTATAAAACGGGGCTGTTAGTGGGTTTAGCCATGGCCGCCTGTGGTGCCTTATTGTTTTACCCTGCTAGCCAAACCATGCTCTATAGCCACTTTTTATTGGCCTTGTTTATTCTTGCTGGTGGCTTGTCTATTTTAGAGACCTCGGCAAACCCCTATGTCATGCAGTTAGGATGCGAGCACACAGCAACCCGTAGACTTAACCTCGCGCAAGCTTTCAACCCCGTTGGTACTAATATTGGTGTGTTTTTAGCGGCGACGTTGATCTTACCGAACTTAAATCAAGCTGATAGCGCAAGCCGTGCTCTGATGAGTGAAGCGCAATTAAAAACCGTTGTGAGTGCAGAGCTTGACGCTGTGATGGTGCCGTATGTGGGTATGGCCTGTTGTTTAATCTTACTATGGCTATGTATCTTTTTTAGCCGCTCTCCTGCCACAGTAACAAAAGCCGCAGCGCAACCGCGTAAACTTAAAAAGACCTTTCAACATTTGTATCAAAATAAGCACTACCGATTTGGTGTGCTTGCACAGTTTTTTAATGTTGGCGCACAAACTTGTGTATGGACCTACACCATTGGCTACACCATGGAAGCTCTTAACACTACAGAAGTTACCGGCGGTCAGGTATTACAATATTCTATGCTGGTGTTTTTAGTGTCTCGCTTCATCATGACTTGGCTAATGCGCTTTATTAGCGGCGCTAAATTACTGCGCTTTATGGCTTTAGTTGCAGCCGTGCTTTGTTTTATTGTTACCACCCAAGTTAATTTAGTGGGCGTAGTCGCACTTGTAGCTATTTCAAGCTGTCTATCTTTGATGTTTCCAACCATTTACGGCACAGCACTTGAAGGCCTCGGCGAAGATGCAAAAGTTGGTGCGGCAGGTTTAGTAATGGCAATTTTAGGGGGCGCATTTTTACCTCTTATCCAAGCTGCAACTATAGATGCTTTTAACACTGCGGTTTCGTTTGTTGTACCACTTGTTTGCTTTTTAATTGTTGCTTTGTATGGCCACCATACCAAAGTAGCAACAATACCCGCCAAAGCGTAGTTGCAGGACTAAACGCATCAATGAGATAATGCACCTCGTTTACCTACTTAAGCGAGGTGTATCGTCAATTAATGGCACATATTACATTTTTCATGGTCAAGTTTTTGGCCTTTTCTGTTGGCTGTTTTTCCTGCTTTTTACTTCATGACCAAGCCAATGTTGCCCTTGTGTTATCTGCTGCATTTACCGGATTAGTTGGCACATTTATTCCTTTTCCTGCTCGTTTTGGTAACCATCCTTATGCAGCCATTTACGCTGGTAGTTTTGCTGGTATGTGCTCATCGAGTTTAATCAACAGCTACTGGGAGCTGAGTTTTATCTCTTTAATTGGTGCCAGCCTTTACGTATTAACTATGAACCTATTTGCAGGTTTTGGTGGTCGTCTTGGTAGCGTTGCTTTTGCCAGTGTGGCGCTTTATATGCTTGCAAAAGGAGTCTTTTAATGGATTTGTTTATTACAATTACCGCTTTACTTGGTGCCTACTCTACTTACTTTTTAGCGCATCATAACCGCTTTGATGGCATTCGCGCCTCAGCCGCCACCAGCATTATTGCATTTGCAATTTTAAGCCTATTCCCTGTTGATGTAGAACTTTACAGCGTGGCGTTTTTTGGGGGGACTTTCATTGGCATGAGCGCACCAAAACGCTTTGGCATTTTTACATTAGCCATTGCTTCAATATTGTTTGCTTTGTTGTTTGAATACCTTGTGCCGCGCTTGCATGGCTATGGCGGTGCATTGGGCTTGAGTGCTTTTCTATCTGTGTGTGTTTGCCATATCGGTATCTTGCTAGGGGCGCCCCGCAGTAAAAAAAGCAACTAAATCTGACTTGGCAATTAAAAACCTATACCTTTTCATTAAGATTCTTTAGTATGTTAATTACTTGTTTAAGGATAAAGGATCTTTATGCTGTTTCGCTCATTACTGATTGCTACTCTGCTTTGTTTCATCAGTTGTGCAACGGCTGCGAAAACACTGACCTTTATCGCTGAAGATCTACCTCCTTACCATTTTAAAAATCAGCAAGGCGAAGCCGATGGTGCACTTGTTGAAGTAGTAAAAGCCGCCTTAGCACACGCAAACATCCCTAGCGAATTCGCAATTATGCCTATGGCGCGGGCTTTTCATGAGCTCGAAAACAATCCAAACATGTTAATGATTTCGCTACTAAAAAACCCAGCTCGCGAAAACCGCTTTCAGTGGTTAGCACAAACCTATTTTTCGGACGCTTACCTCGTTGACCTTGCGAGCAAAAGCCACAAAATATTTAGTTTAAAGCAAGCTCAGCAGTACCGTGTCGCGACTATTCGAGGCTATTCAAGTGAGCATTACTTGAAGCATGCCGGATTTAATGAAGATAAAAATTTGGTGCTAGTCAGTCATTACCATCAACTTTGGCAATTGCTTGAAAAAGAGCGCATAGACTTTGTGCTGACCAACACCCTGACTTTGCAAAACGAACTGGCATTATCTGGGGTTGATCCAAGTGACATTCATAAAAGCCTACACTTAGATGACTTTCCTTCAGGTCTTTATTTAGCTGCAAACCTTAATTTAGATAAACAACTCGCAGCGCAATTAAGTAACGCGGTTGAAGCTTTGAAGCAAAGTGGTCAATACCAAGCAATTTTACAAAAATGGCAGTTGCCTTTACCTAAATAAAAAATGAAAAATACTCCATTATTTTACAAAAGCTTAGCCTTAGCTTGTGCCTTTAGCTGTCTATCGCTAAGCGCCTATGCTATTACCCCTGAACAAGCGTTAGAAAAGCTAAACGAAGCCCAGTCACTACGCAATAGTAACCCAAACCAAGCCACTGAAATTTTTGAGCAGTTAACCACCGATACGACCCTCGTCAATGAGCCTAACATCATGCAAGAAGCGCTTGAATCGCTGGCATTTATGAATGTCAGCAGTGGTGATTATGATCAAGCACTGAGCTATGCAGAGCAGCTACTGGAGTACGGACAAAAGCAAAGTAATCAGGCTATCGCAGTACGAGCGATGCTTATTCAGGGCTACGCACAAGGTAGAAAAAGTAACTTTCTAACAGCAGAGCAGCACTACCGAGATGCATTAACTATTGCAAAACAGATAAAAGATTCTGTGCTGATTGCCCAGTCTTATGAGCGATTAGCAGCCATTTTACGCTGGCAAGATAAATACATAGCCGCCCTTAATGAGGCACAAAAATCTGTTAATATCTTACATGAATTTGATGATGAAAAATCGTATGCATCGGCATTACTAAACTTAGGAATAATCGAAGCCATTATTGGCGATCACAATGCGGCACTTGCAAGTTTAACTCAATCATTTTCTTTGCATCAAAAGCTCGATGATAAAAAAGGCATAGCCGATTCGCTTTACGAAATTGGCGAAGTTTACCGCCGTATGGGCGACAGTGCTCAATCGTTAAAGCACTTTAAAATGTCTCACGTGTTGGATTTAGAAATTGGCTCAAAAGTCGACATCGGTAACAGTGCCATGAAGGTCGGCTACGCTGCGCTAAAACAAGGCGAACTTGCTACAGCCACAGATTACGCAGAAAAGTCGATTAGCTATTATCAGCAATCATCTTCAAACACAGGGCTATGTCGCTCGTACGATTTAATGGCGTTAATTGCTTTAAAACAAAATAACATAAGTGAAGCGCAAGCCTATATCGACCGCGCTTTGGCAATCGCTACTGACTATAATTTTCGCTCACACTTGGTATCTTTAGGGATCACCCAAACACGTATTTATCAAGCCCTTGATGATCACGCTGAAGCAATTAAAACCGCAGAGCAGGCTTTAAAACAGGCTGATGAGCTGCAAGATGTTGAAGATCAAATTAGCTTAAATAAGTTACTCACTGATTCTTACCTTGCTTTACAACTGTATAAACAAGCATTTGAATCGCAAAACCGCTATCAAACCCTTGAAGATAGTACCGGTAAAAATCAGCACGACTTAACCGTGGCCGCGATGCAAAGCCAAGTAACTTTTATGCGAAATCAGCAAGAAATCAACCAATTGAGTGCTGAAAAGCAAATTCAAGCGGCTCAACTAAGCGAAAGTGAATGGCAATTCAAAGCGTGGTTACTGGGCTTAAGCTGCGTGATTTTACTGATATCTGGCTTTGGTTACCGCTCATTTAAAAAGCGTAAGCTTGCCAGTGAACGAGCACAGCTACTCCAAGAAGTCGTTGATAAAAAGAACCGCTTACTAGCCGATGTGTCTCATGAAATTCGCACGCCACTCACAGCACTACAATTGCAAGTTGAAGCATTGCAATACAATATCGCCAAAGACGTAGATGCCTCTTACGATGCCATTAATCGAAAACTTACCGATATCAATGTACTGATCCGTGATATCCATCAACTAGCACAAGCTGACTCCGATAGCCTATATCTGAACTTAAAACCCTATTTACTTGCTGACGTATTATCCGTTTGGCAGCAAGACTTTACTGCTTTTGTAGAAAACAAAGGTTTTGAATTTACTAGTAACATTCACCTTGCTGCAGATATCAAAGTGACATGGGATATAGATAAAATTAAGCAAGTACTGACGAACCTTTTATCAAACAGTACTTTTTATACTGATAAACCCGGCAAAATTAAATTTATAGCAACGGCCTCAGAGCAGAGTATTACTTTTAGTATTGAAGATACCCCACCCGGCGTTACCAATAATCAGTTAGTTGAAATATTCGAACGTTTATACCGCGTTGATAAGTCGCGCAGCCGTCAAACAGGCGGCTCAGGCCTTGGACTTGCGATTTGTAAAAGCCTGATAGAAACACACAAAGGCACTATAAAAGCTGAGCACAGTGAGCTAGGTGGCGTTAAGATCTTCATTTGCTTACCGCTTATTAGTGAACAACAGGTTTAATTAGCACCACGATTCCCTAAAATCGCCCCTAAACAGGGCGATTTCACGACATTTAGCCCAATTAATGCCGACCAAGGTCGCATATTATTTAATCAAAAAAACACCTACATTTTTTAGGGTCTCTCACTAAAAAGTATAGGAGCCTCACAATGGCGGGCGAATATCAACAACAATACAAACAGTTCCAGCGCGATCCGGGTCAGTTTTGGCTTGAGCAAAGTAAACGAATTCCTTGGTTTAAAGAGCCAAGTGCCCCTTATCAATATGACGATAATGATTTTTACCATTGGTTTGCCGATGGTCAGTTAAACACTTGTTACTTAGCCCTGGACCAACACGTCGAAGCTGGCTATGGCGACCAAACTGCACTGATTTACGACTCCCCTGTTACCAATACCAAACAACAATACACTTATGGCGAGTTACAAACTCAAGTTGCTAAATTTGCAGGGCTCATGCAATCCCTTGGCGTAAGCAAAGGTGACCGTGTAGTCATTTATATGCCAATGATCCCACAAGCAGTTATTGGTATGCTGGCGTGTGCGCGCCTTGGTGCCATTCACTCCGTTGTATTTGGTGGTTTTGCACCTCACGAACTCGCTGTGCGTATTGATGATGCAAAACCTAAGCTTGTGCTTACTGCGTCTTGCGGGGTCGAAATTAATCATGTGATCGAATATAAACCACTGCTTGATGAAGCACTCGAAAACGCCAAGCATGCTGTTGAACACTGTATTGTATTTCAGCGTGAACAAGCCATTGCCGAGATGCAAGATGGCCGAGACATCGATTGGCAATCAGCCTCTGATACAGCAAGTGCAGTCGATGCAGTGCCTGTTGCAGGCGACGACCCGCTTTATATTCTTTACACATCAGGTACCACAGGCACACCCAAGGGGGTGGTTCGAGAAAACGGTGGTCACGCAGTTGCAATGCATTACAGCATGGAAACCGTGTATGGCATGAAGCCCGGCGAGGTATTTTGGGCAGCTTCCGATATTGGCTGGGTGGTTGGTCACTCATACATTGTATATGCACCGCTCATTTATCGCTGTGCCACCGTACTTTATGAAGGAAAACCAATAAGAACTCCTGATGCCAGTGCATTTTGGCGTGTTGTAGAAGATTATAAAGTCACCGCCTTATTCAGTGCTCCAACTGCATTTCGCGCAATTAAAAAAGAAGACCCGACCGCCGAGGGCTTTAAACAATACGATACCTCAAGTTTAAAACGTTTATTCTTGGCCGGCGAACGCCTAGATCCGCCAACGTATGAGTGGTTGAAAGACAACACTGGCTTGCCTGTACTCGACCACTGGTGGCAAACAGAAACAGGTTGGGCAATTGCGTGTAATCCAATTGGTATTGAACAACTTGCCACTAAACCGGGAAGTTCAACTGTGCCAACACCGGGCTTTGATGTACAAATTCTTGATATGAATGGTGAGCAGTGCGCCGCAAACGAAAGCGGCGCAGTGGTTATTAAACTGCCTTTACCTCCTGGCTGCTTACCAACAATTTGGCAAAACAATGAACGCTTTCAGGCGGGCTACTTAAGTGAGTACCCTGGTTATTACCTCTCTGGTGATGGCGGCTATATTGATGAGGATGGGTATCTATTTATTATGGGTCGTACCGATGATGTAATTAACGTTGCAGGTCATCGCTTATCAACCGGTGAAATGGAAGAGATTGTAGCAGCCCACCCTGCTGTTGCTGAATGCGCAGTATTTGGTGTTAACGATGCACTCAAAGGGCAATTACCCATGGCGATGATAGTGCTCAAAGACGATTATCTTGGCGATAGCAAAGAAGTTGAGCAACAGTTAGTTCACTCGGTAAGAAATCAAATTGGCGCCATTGCCTGCCTGAAAAACATTTTGCATGTTGAGCGCCTCCCAAAAACCCGCTCAGGGAAAATACTCAGAAAGAATTTACGCCAATTGGTCGATGGTGAAGAGCTGCAAATTCCATCAACCATTGATGATGCGAGTATATTCGATGAAATCAACCAACAACTTAACAATCGCTGATCTGCGTTTGTAATTTTGTAATGTTACCAAAGGCCTTGTTTAAGGCCTTTATTCGTTTTGGCCTATGGCTTGCAACTTTACATGTAAGTTAGCAAACGAAAAGGTGGTTAACATGGCTGTTATCGCAGGTTATATCCAATTCAATGAATTAGGCAAAACAGAATTTCATTATATTAATCAACTAGCTGATGTATTTAATCGCTACAAAAAAGCAGATGTTCAGCGCTTTGATTGTGATAATGGAGCTATTTTTCACTATGACTTTGATGCTTACCAACAAGCGAGTTGGTTGCAAACTGAGTCGCAAATTGCAACGCTGATTGGTCACCCTTTACTAAGCAGCTCGCGCAGTGATGATTTAAAAACCATGGCCAATACAGCTTCGCTCAACACTTGCTTACAGCAATGTGAAGGGGTATTTAGCTTTTGCCAGTTTAATAGCCAATTAGGCAGCTTAGTACTTGCCACCGACCCACTTGGTTTAAAGCCGTTTTATACCTTAAAAACAGCGCAAGGCTTACTGTTTTCAACCAACTTGGGGTTATTCAAACAGCTCAATATTGAGCTTGAAAGCGATGCCGAAGCACTCACAGAGCTTGCTGTGCTTGGTTACCCGCTATTAGATCACACGCCTTATAAAAACATTAAATGCTCATACCCAGGCGAAATATTACGTTTTGATGCCAGTCATGGCGTGGTAAAACAGCGTTACTTTGATTGGGTCGCCCTTGCCAAACAAAACTTTGAGGTGACCGACGCAATTGAAGGGGTTACTCAGGCCTTTCGCAGTGTTGTAACAAAAGCGATGCACACCGATAAAAAAGTGCTGAGCACCTTGTCTGGCGGCCTTGATTCACGGTTAATTAACTGCGAGCTATTACGCCAAGGTGTTGAGCTTAAGTCGTTTAATTTTTCGCAATCAGATAGCCAAGATCTCTACTGCGCAAAACAATATGCTTCGCAAAATGCCCTTAAACTTGAAGTTGTGCAAGTACGCGACACACAAAAGCTCTCTGTTGAGCAACGCCTTGGCAAATACTGGCGCAAAGCACATCACAATGAATATAAAACCGTTTCAAGACCACAAATTAGTTGGTCTGGTAATGGTGGCAGTGTTGGTTTAGGTGCCGTATTTTATGGCGACGCTATTTATGAGGCGGCAAAAGAAAACAATCTTGATAAGCTCATTCAAGCTTATTTAGATCAGCAATACGCTTATTTGCCAAAGTCAGTGGTCCATAATGCATCAGCATTACAACAAAAATTAATTGATAACCTAAAACTTAGTTTTAAACCATTAGCCGAGCTACCACTCGAAAAAGCATTTCAATTGTTCTTACTACTCAATGATCAACATCATCATTTGAGCATTCCGAACGAGCAAGTATGCGAGTTTAAAATGGAGTTCTTCCATCCGTTTTATTCGTGGAAAGTGCTGCAATATCCTTTAGCTGTCCCTGTTGAATATGTTCGTAAGCACCGCTTTTATCAGCGCTGGCTGAAAACCAGTTACCCACGAGCTATGCTTGCACCATGGCAAGCCTATCCGGGTCATATGCCTTGCCCTATCAAGGTAAATTACCAATCACAGTGGCAGTTTAACAATAACAATCTAATGCGTTTTGGCGAGCTGTTTAAGCTGTGGTACGAGATCATGCGCTTTGACCGCCATCAATTGATCAAACGCAGTCACTTTACCGCGTTATGCTTATTACAGTTAGCTCACTTAAAGAATGCGCAGCCAAATATACGCATTGCTCAGCGGTTCTGTCAGTGGTAATGGATACCTAGGCGCAATAAAACTTAATCATTTGAGGGCATTGTTATGAAATACAAAAACTACTTTCTAAAAAATAATATTACAGGCTAGAATCAAGTTAGTTATTAATAATTTAAGCTGAGACTTTAATGAGAAAATGGACACTTCCTCTACTGCCATTAATCGTATTAGCAGGCTGTACCTCAGTCAGTAAAGATGAATGTTTACAAGCCAATTGGCATGGTATTGGTTATAAACATGGTGCAGATGGCACTGAGTATCGTGATGGCATAGATGCCTTATCACAATGTAGCGAGTATGGCGTAAGTGCCGATATTGCTGAATATAAAGTGGGATACGATCAAGGTCTGGCGGTGTATTGTGAGCCCGAAAATGGCTTTACCCTTGGCATGCAAGGAGCATCTTACAATGGCGTCTGTAATAGCACAGCATTTCGTAAAGCATGGCAGGAAGGCAACGACAGGTATCAAATACAGCAAAGGCTGATATACATTGATGACCGAATTGACGATATTGACCGCCGCCTAAAAGATATTCGCGCTGAGCTTAACAGCAATCAACTTGATAATGGCCAACAAAAAGAGCTTTATCGAGAACGAAGAGATTTAGAAAACGAGCGCAAAGATTTACGTAAAGAGCGTGCTTTACTACCGCTTTTGAATAAGCTGCCGAGTGTCGAAATTTCAACCGAGTGGTGATGCTTTATGTTTAAGCTTCATCTTATACATTTGCTCGTCAGCAGTGGCGAGTAACTCTTTGGCATTTTTACCATCTTCTGGGTAAAGCGCGATTCCAAAACTAGCACTCACAGGCACTTTTGTTGCGTAGCGCTTTGCTACGCCTTCAACCGCTTTTTGGCAGCGCCCTGCAATGTCTTGGCAAACAGAAAGTTTTGCTAACGTTGGTAACACAATCACAAACTCATCGCCGCCAATACGAGCTAATATGTCTTTATCGCGCAGCTGAAGTGAAAGCTGCTCACTGATTTCAAGCAGTAGATTATCGCCCTGCTCGTGACCAAAGGTATCGTTCACCAGTTTAAAGTTATCAAGGTCGACATAAATCAACGAAAACTGGTTACCTTCACTCACTGCATGATGAGAAAATGAATGTAACTGAATATCTAAACCACGCCGGTTTAACAGCTTTGTCAGTGGGTCTTGATTGACTAATTCGTCAAGCAGTTGGCGTTTTTCTACTGCCTTTGAAATATCATCAAATGCACCAATGTAATGACTAACCTTACCATGTTCGTCATACATGGCATCTATGGTTAACAACTCAGGAAATACTTCACCGGTTTTGCGCTTGTTCCATATTTCGCCTTGCCAACGGCCAGTATTTAATAAACGCTCCCACATCTTTTCAAAAAACTCTTTGGGTTGCTGCTTAGCTGAGAGTATAGATGGGTTTTTACCAAGCACTTGTGCTTTACTAAAGCCTGTGATTTGTTCAAAAGCAGGATTAACATCCACAATTTTAGGCTCAGGGGTGGTTATTAATATACCGCGGCTTGTTGTTGTAAATACCGCGGTAAGCAGCTGTATTTTTTCGTTACTTTTAACTTCTTCAGTGACATCTTCTGAATAACCATTCCACTCAACACTGTCATTAGTTCGGGCAATTGGTGAGGACTTTCCTTCAACCCAAATCACGCCTTTAGTTGGGTGATTGACTCTGTAAACCTCATGCCAATCGGATAATTCAACTCGCGATTTTTCAATGCTTTTTATAACGCGCTTTAAGTCATCAGGATGGATAATATGCCTGATTAAATCAGCAGACTTAGTTATGTCATCTGCCGTGCAGCCATAGATATCAAAAACTTTAGAGCTTGCAAAAGGAAAGTAAGCTTGGTCATTTTTATCAACTATATACTGATAAACAAACCCCGGTAAGTTATCAGTAAACTTTTGTAATTTAGCATGTAAAAACTCAATTTCTCGCTCTTTTAACCACTGTTCAGTAATATCGATATGAACGCCTAGCATCCACTCCGGGTTGCCATTTTCATCCCAACTTTGCACTTGGCCTTTATCGAGCACTTTAACCCAATGCCCTTGTTTGTGCTTCATTCGCGCTTCGCAAATATAACGCTTAGAGTCACCTTTAAAGTGAGCGTTTAATAGCTGTTCCGATTTTGACAGGTCGTCAGGGTGAGCAAAGCTGAGCCAAGTTTCAATTGAAACTGGCAATAATTCTTGCAGTGTGTAACCGATAATATCGGCCCACTTATCATTGAAAATGGTTTCGCCTGTTTGTACATTCCAAAGCCAAATACCCGCATCTCCACTGTCGAGAATTAGCTGAGCAATGTCTAAACCAAGATGCGACTTAATCGCATCATACCCTTCACTAAATGCCATAATTAACCTTGTTAACTAGCCCACCAACAATAAAAGCAAGCCTTAATCATTATTTTAGTTAACAAAATAAAAAAACACTAAAAATCTGTGAAGAATATTGATCTAACGCAGGCTATTAAATCCTTGGCCAATCCACCTCATCAACACTATCGATTGTGCTTACGATGGTTTGATCTCCTTGCCATTTTCGAATGTAACGCGCCAGAGGATCATAAAGCGCTGTTTGCTTATTAATATGAAAATGCCGACCACCTCTAGGGTCAACACCGACACCCGCAATATATTGCCAATTACCCCAGTTCGCAGCCACGTCGTAATCGATGAGTTGCTGTTCGAAATACGCTGCGCCATAGCGCCAATCCAGTTCAAGCTCATTAACTAAACAACTTGCCGCAATTTGCCGAGAGCGGTTAGAGATATAGCCTGTCGCATTAAGCTCATGCATTATTGCATTTACCAAAGCAAACGGCGTGCGACCTTGGCACCACGCATTAAAGCGCTGGCTGTTAAAAGTCGTCAGTGGCGCACTATGCTTTTGCCCTTTAAACTGGAAGAGTGTTGGGCCAGCATGCATCGCATGCCACTTAAAATATTCACGCCACAGTAATTCGAACTTTATCCAATAGCTCGACTCATTCGCACCGTTTTCTAACTCATACACTTCAACTTCTCGGTAAAGCTGTTTTGCGCTAATTGTGCCCCCAGCGAGCCAAACACTGAACTTAGTACTGTTTCTAAAGCCGTCTAACTCATTGCGTGTTTCTTTATAACTGCTTGGCGCTTTAGATGAAAAGTACGCATCACAATGCTGCTGAGCTGCAAGTAAACCACCTTTAAAAATGTTAGGTTGAGTTGCAACATCATCAATAGGGTTATCAGGGCATAGTTGTACAGGATGAGGTAAGTGGCTAACCGCTTGCAGTGGCGCCGCTATAAAGGTTGGCTCAGCTTCTACCTTTTTGCGAAAGGCAGTAAAGTTTTTAGGTAGGTCATCAAACTGAAAAGGCAAGTCCGTTGCTTTAAACAAGGTATCTTGTTGATAAGTTTTCACTGTCACTTCTGGGCATAACACTTTGATTTTATCGAGCTGTTTTTGCTCATAAACGCCAACTTGCTCTGTACAAACCAAAGTTTCAATATTGTACTTTTGTAATCGCTGACTGATTACTTGCTCAGGCTCACCACTTAGCACATGAAGTGTTTGCCCAAGCTTCTCAACAGCTTGTGCAAATGCTGCTAGGCTTTCACGTAAAAAACGGTGTCTATGCGTGCCATACGGTTTTGATTGATAGTTAGTTTGCCTAAACCAGCGCGGCTCAATCACAAACACTAAATCAAGCTCGCCATCAAAATCAGCTAACTCAGATAGAATTTCATTGTCGACTAGGCGTAAGTCATTTTGCAGCCAATATAAAACACGCTTTTTCATTATTTGCTCTATTAGAAACCTTAAGAAATCATACGTAAGCCAGCTATTTATCGATTAACTTCGCCACAGTTAGTTAGCATAACGTTTATTAATCATAAACTTACAACCTTCAATGAAGTTTAAGTTTTAGTTAAGTTTTTCTTAAGTTAGCGATTTTATGCTGATAACTGTAAAGAATTTAAAGGTTGATAAAGCCAAACACGCTGCATCTCCTTGGTATTTAGTAGGCATAATAATGATGAATAAAATAACATCGGTTTTATTAATAACATGCACTGCTACAGGGACTGTTTATGCAAACGAGCCTTTAAGCTTAGATGTGGTTTGTGAAGTAAAAAGCAAACCTACTGCAGAGTTAAGCGAGGACAAAGACATCACTGTTGATAAACTCAACATTGATACGCATACGATTTTCGATCCTAATGACCCTGAAACAACCGCCCTACATCGCTTTATCAACTGGCTGCACATTGATACCAAAAACAAAGTGGTTAGTGAGCAAATTACCTTCAAAGAGGGTGATCAAGTCAGTGAGCGTCAGCTACAAGAAGCGGAGCGCATTTTGCGCAGCAAAAAATACTTAAGAGATGCCAAGGTTAGCTATACAAAAGATTGCCTTGAAGATGAACCCCGCGTGGTGCAAATCGATACCTGGGATACCTGGAGTTTATTGCCAACCATTAATTTTGGCCGTAGTAGTGGCAATAATAAATACAGCTTAGGTTTTAAAGAAGAAAACTTTTTAGGCTACGGTATTCGCGCATCTTTAAAGTATAAATCAGATCATGAACGCTCAGGCTACCACTCAGTGCTGCAAATGCCAGTGCCTTGGCAGCCTCATGCAACCCTCACTTTACAAGCTGATGATTACGATGACGGGCAAGTGTTTTTAGTGGATTATCATCAGCCTTTTTATCAACGCAGCAGTGACGCACTAATGCGCTACTTTGCTAAATCACAAAAGCAAAAAAGTTATATCTATCAAAATGGCATGACTCGTTCAGAGTTTTTTACTGATGAATTAATCGCCCAGTTTGCTTACGGCGGAATTTTATCGCAAGACAGTCAGCAAACCTTTCACTGGCTTGCTGGGATTGATTACGAAGATGTCAGTTACCGCCCTTTTGAAACAGAGCCTTTGCTTGCAGGCCTTAACGATTACACCATTGCAGCGCCTTGGGTCGGATTACATTGGCTAGAAGACAATTACGCCGTATTGCACGATATTGACCTAATAAACCACAACGAAGACGTTAACCTAGGTTGGGAGCTAAATTCAAAGTTTGCCATCGATACCGTAAATTTTGGCCAAGGCTTTTTATTTGATACAAATCTTACCAAAGCGTGGTTTAACAATAACGCCTTGTATCGATTTGCCGCTGGAATGAAAGGCAATATGGGAACTGAGCTTGATGACCGTTTAGCGCTTTATTCAAAAGCACAATTTAACTATCGCTGGTCAAACTCATTTGCTTTTTATGCGCATCTAAATGGTCATTGGCAAAACCATGAATTTGCTGATAAACCACTGGCCGTTGGCGGTGAAGAAGGCATGCGTGGCTTCCCAGAAAGTTACCAACATGGTACATCAAGCGTACAAGCAACGGCTGAACTAAGAATGTACCCTAATATCAATCTGTATCAGTTTGTAGATGTAGGCTTTGTTGGCTTTGTTGATGTAGGCCAAGCATTTGGCAGCACTGAAACTGCAAATATTTCAGATTCAATGCTAACCAGTGCAGGCGTTGGTATTCGCCTATATTCATCGCGCTCAAGTAACGACAATGTGATACATATCGACTTTAGTACGCCTCTGGGCAGTTACCAAGACGTGGATTCATGGCAAATAGGAATGTCGGTTGAAACAACTTTTTAAGCATCTTGCTCTTTACTCATAAGCTCGCTCATGCGCTGCATAAGCTCTTGCTCACTGAGGTCTTCTTTGTGTGTGCCTATAGTCCAGATATGACCAAAAGGGTCTTCTAGAGTCCCTGACCTATCGCCATAAAATTGGTCATGTACTGGGCGTAGCTCTTTTGCCCCAAGCGACAAAGCTTTAGCAAAAACACCATCGACATCTTCAACATACAGCATAATGCTCACCGGTGTACCGCCAAGTTGTTGCGGCGACTTAAATTGCACATCAGGGCAATTATCAGAAAGCATAATATGAGAGTCGGCTATTTTTATTTCAGCATGCGCCACTCCACCATCAGGCAAGGGCATTTGCATTACAAGCTCTGCATCAAAAGCGTGTTTGTAGAACTCTATCGCCTTAGTGGCACCTTCAATAACCAAATACGGGGTTACCGCATGGAAACCTTTAGGGATTGCAGAAACAGCCATGTTACACCTCAACGTTAAATGTGTGAGTTATAAAGGTAGCAGTTGTAGCTAATTTCACTAATCTAATAATAAAA
>NZ_JAKEVM010000140.1 GCF_022398475.1 Pseudoalteromonas shioyasakiensis
GCGTTATATGTAAATGGAGAGCACATGCCACCGCATCCGCTTAATGCAAGCTTAAACCATGTAATATCACAAGGTGTGGAAAACGCTCAGGACGCCATTTCAAAAGAAAATTTGAAGAATGCTGAAATAGAATTGGCGCATGTAAAATTGGTATCGAGTTTACTTGAACAATATTTGTTACATGGCGATATAGCGGGAAGTTTCACTGAGCGGTTAAATGATTACTGGCTAACATATAAACCCAAATATATTGAAAATGCTTTCTCCGTGTACGTAAATAATATGTATGTTCCTTGGCAATTTTTAGATCATGCTATAGAAGCTCATAATTACCGATTAACGCAAAAGTAATTTACATATAACAAGGCAATTATGGATGGGACGTCTAAAGCTTGGCTGGCGCTCATTTCTTCGCTAATTTTAGCCAAGCTTAATACGCCCCATATTGCGGCGTTAGGGCACTATGAGATTTCTCACCATATTTTTAATCGTCGCTATTGGAGGCTGCTCTTCTAGCCTGAAAGTCATAGATGATGCTGACTCCGGTGAAGGTATTGTAATAATGAGCCGAAATGCAGAGATAATATTGGCAAAAGTAGTCTCATATCCTTCTAGAAGTTATTCATTTTATTTGGAAGAAATTAATAAGTTTTCGGGTAAATATTGTGGCAGCAATTATGAAGTTACTCTGAGAGATGACATGATTGTTGTCATTAGCTATGAATGTCGGTCTGGTGGCTGCGGAGAGACACCAAATCAAGCATATGTTTTTGAAATAACATGCCCTAACAAGGCCTTAAAGTCGGATTCGTAACAGTTGGCTCGGTTCCGCTTCGCTTCACAGTTTAGCCAACTATTACTCACCGCTTAAGGCGGCGTTAGGGTTACAGAGAAAGTATGTCGCATATTGAACAATTTTGTGAATCAGCAATTGCCAAAGGAGATGGTACATCTTCAAACGATCATGAATACTTTGAATCCATGAAAGAATCCATTCGGAACCTCGCCGACTACTCCGAATTACTTCCTTTACTTAAGCATAAAAATGATTGGGTAGTTTGCTGGTCTGCCAGTCACCTTTTAGCAACAGAGCATAAATCAAAAGCTATTAAAGCTCTAAATGCTTTAATTCATAAAGGTGGTGTCTCTGGTTTCAGCGCAGAGATTGTGGTTCAAGAGTATGAGCGCGGTTCCTTTGTATCTCCTTTTGTGCAAAAGTAACCCTAACAAGCGCATTAATGAATGGACGTCTTAAGCTTGGCTGGCGCTCGTTCCTCGCTAATTTTAGCCAAGCTTAATTCGCCCATTATGCGGGCGTTATGTTTACTAAGGAATCAGCATGAAATGGATAGCTCCGATAATTATTTTTGCTCTTGTTGTTTTCCTTTTAAAACAAACTGAAGCACCTAGACCGCAAAAAATTGTTCAAGAAACATTACCAATTGAATCTTTCAAATGTGAGGATGTTTGGCGAACTAACAACATGTTGGTAATTAGTTTCAAATTAAATTCTGGAGAATACACGTTTAAAATGCGGCTTAAAAATTTCGATTGTGAGCAATTTAATGATGAAGTAAAAATAGGCTCAATCGCTAATGTTTTATATTCTCCTGCTGGCTACAAACGTTATAGTCTGGTGTCCATTGAAATTGATGGTCAGGTTTGGGTGAAACAGTAAACATAACAAGCTGTTTAAAATGGACGCCTTACTGCTTGGCTGGCGCTCATTCTTCGCTAATTTTAGCAAAGCGTAATTCGCCCATTAACAGGGCGTTATAAATCACTATGAGCATCGAAGAAATCTTTAAAATAGCAGCTGCAATAATCGCATCACTGGGTGGTGGTGCATTGTTGCTTGCCGCATTCTCCCATTGGCTTGGAAGCTTATGGGCAAAGCGCATGCTGCAAAATGAAAGAGCCAAGCATGAGGAGAGCCTCCAAAAACTAAAGGCTAAGAATGAGGCAGCCCTAGAGGACTTGAAAGCTCAAATAGATACCTTGAAGCAAAAAGAGTTGAATCGTCACTTTGACAAATTGGCTATCTACAAGGATGTGATTCATATAGTTTCAGAAATTTTTAAAGAACTAGAGGCAGTTGCCACATCAAAGCAAGAGTCTATTAGTGCAGACGTTGAGCATTCCTTCTCCCTAAATCGAAATAAAGCTTATGGCTACATATCGTTAGTTTCCTGCCAAGAAGTGCTGGATAAATACAATGAGATGATCGATTTCTTTATTCCATTACTTTACGAGGGCAAGCAAGCGACATGGGAGCAGATGAGAGAAAAAGCTGACTCTATGCTAAATGCCATGCGTAACGATCTTGGGATAAATGAAGGAGAAGTCGTGTATAGAGGCACAAGGTGATTTATAACAAGGCCAGCCAGAGGGACCAAAAAACCGCCGATTTCGCTCTGGTTTTTCGGCCCCTGCTGTCGACGTTACTGATTAAATACTCTAACGTGTTTTTGTCCAGTAACCAGTTATGCTAATATGACTCTGCCCACACCGAAAACTCACTTAGTCATCATAAAACCTCTCACTTATTTCATCACATAGCTTGGTTCGATAGATAATTGATGAGTGTATTAATTCCGGCAAAACGCTCTAGGAAATCTAAACCACTTTTAAATTTGATCTAGATCAAAGAAACTTCATTCGTAGCAATCTATATTACGCGGCTGCAATTTTCGCTGCTTTTTGAATCTAGATTAGCTTTTAAAAGCAATACTCCATCATCGTGCTTAAAGGTGTGTCATGGCATTACTCATCAATAACAAATGTATTAACTGTGATATGTGTGATCCAGAGTGCCCGAATGAAGCTATTTATATGGGCGCGAAGATATATCAAATAGACCCAAATAAATGCACTGAGTGTGTAGGGCATTATGATAACCCGACTTGTGTTAGTGTGTGTCCTATTGATTGCATTAAGCCAGATCCAAATCATCGTGAAACTTTAGATGAGCTGGCTGAGAAATACGTTAAATTGACCTCCCAAGCTTCTTAGTTAAATCACTTTCTTTAATTCTTTTTGCTTATCTTAAAGTAGCGCCCTGCGATAATTGTTCTACAATTTTATGAACAACAACACGTTAATAAAAAATCAGGGCGTTTTATGTGGTTTAGTAAATCCTTACAGGCTGAAATTGATACGTTAAAAGCTGAGCTTTATCCGCTAAAAGATCTCACTTCGGGTATTGATGAAGAGATGTTGGTGCTTAGGCTGCGTGCAGATGGCACGATGGCTTATATTAACCAGAACTTTTTAGATGAATTAGGCTACTCGCATAACCAGCTAATTGACTCACCCTTCCAAGATATTATTACTGAACAATCTCGAAATACTGACCAGTTTGTAGAGCTAAAAAACGCCATTGAAAATCAACAGCATGGAGTAGGGCACTTACAAATAACTCGCTATGACGGCAAGCTTGAGTGGCTCCGTTTGATTGCACACCCGGTACACACAGAGCAAGGTGAGCTCAATTACTTTGCTATTTACGGCACTGTGCTTACCGATGCAATTTCTACTTCTCGTGAACAGCGCGACACTATAAATGCCATCTATCGCTCGATGGCGGTTATTGAGTTTGACTTAGAGGGTAAGGTTATTAACGCAAATGAACCGTTTTTAGAGAGCATGGGTTATAAGAGAGAGGAGATAGTAGGTAAGCACCATAGTATGTTTTGTGAGCCTGAACTTGCTGAGTCAGCTGAGTATGAGAAGTTTTGGCAGCGCTTAAAGCGTGGTGAGTTTGTTGTTGATCGGTTTAAACGTGTTGACCGTCATGGCAATGAAGTGTGGCTTGAAGCGTCATACAACCCCATTTCAAATGATTTTGGTGAGCTTTACAAAGTGATGAAGTTTGCCACTGTGATCACTGAGCAAGTTAATCGTGAACAGGCAATTTCTCAAGCGGCCGAAATTGCGTATGGCACATCAACCGAGACCGATAAACTGGCTCAACAAGGGGCTGAGGTGTTACAAAACACCATGACGGTGATGAATGAATTAGCCCAGCAGATGGAGCAAGCAGCCCAAGAGATTTCAGCACTTGATAAACAGTCACAGCAAATTGCAGCTATTGTGCAAAGTATAAGTAGCATTGCGGAGCAAACGAACTTGCTGGCGCTAAACGCAGCAATTGAAGCTGCTCGTGCCGGTGAGCAAGGACGAGGTTTTGCGGTGGTGGCTGATGAAGTCAGACAGCTTGCTTCAAGAACATCAAAAGCCACCGAAGAAATTGTTGAAGTGGTAATAATAATCAGTCACTTACGCAAAATACAGTAAAGGTTATTGAGCAAGGTAAGGTGAAAGCTGAGCAAGGCGTGTCTTTATCAAATGAGTCTGGTCAAGTGATGGAAGACATACAACACGGTGCGCAGCAAGTGGTTGATGCAGTTGGGCAATTTGCAAACCAACTGAATCACTGACAAAAAGCCTACTCAGTTAGGCTTTTATAATGCTATTTAATTAAATCATTTCTTATTTTGCCTCAAGAAACTTCCTATTGTTTTGAAAGCCAGTATTCATCCAACTTTTTTACGCTAAAATCATTTGGCGGTACAGAAGTTAGTAGTTCTTATCGAGCTACTCTGTGATGATTTTGGTATTAAAGGTGGGATGATTTATGTTTTTTACCCAACCATTGAAAGAAAGGATAGCTCAGTTAGAAGATGAATTGTTTCGTGTATCTCAAGTGAAAGATACATTAGATAATAGAATGTTTACGCTGGAACTCGATAGGGAAGGTCATATCACGTTTGCCAATACGCAAGTATTAGCAGAACTCGGCTTTACAGAAGCACAACTAATAGGAAAACCTCTGCTTGATTTGGTGCCTAGCAGCGCCAAAGACGCAAAGCATTATCTTCATTTTAAACGAGCTATTTTAGATAAATCAGCATGGTTCGGTGCTGTTCAACTTTTAAATACGCAGGGCCAGCATGTTTGGTTAAGAGTATTTTTCCATCCAATTTTAAATAAACAGCAGGGCTTTGAAAAGTTTGATCTTCACGCCAGTGTGCTGACCCGAACAATTGAAACATCGCAAGAAAATAAAGACTTAGTGAAAGCAATTAATCGGTCTATGGCGGTTATTGAGTTTGATTTAGATGGCCATGTTTTAAAAGCGAATGAGCAATTTCTAGCGGGGGTTGGTTATACAAAAGACGAAATTATCGGTAAACATCACCGTATGTTTTGTGAACCAGCTGAAGCAAACTCAACTGGCTATGCTGAGTTTTGGCAGAAATTACAAAAAGGCCAATTTATCTCGTCACGATTTAAGCGGGTGAATAAATTTGGTGAATCCATTTGGTTGGAGGCGACTTATAATCCGGTTTTTAACGAGCAAGATGTGCTTTATAAAGTCGTTAAGTTTGCCACCGTCATCACCGAACAAGTGAATCTAGAAATGGCTGTGTCTCAAGCGGCGGATATTGCCTACAGCACATCCACTGAAACCGATAAAGCAGCAAAGCAAGGTGCCACCGTTTTAGATGAAATGGTTCATGTAATGGACGATTTAGCGAAGCAAATGGAACAAGCTGCAGCTGAAATGGCTGAGCTCGATAAGCAATCGCAACATATTTCTGCCATCGTACAAAGTATTAGTAGTATTGCAGATCAAACAAACTTACTGGCGCTTAATGCTGCCATTGAGGCGGCTCGTGCAGGTGATCAAGGCCGAGGCTTTGCGGTGGTGGCTGATGAAGTAAGACAACTTGCTTTAAGAACCTCTAATTCGACAGTCGAGATTGTTGATGTTGTAAAACAAAATAGGTCTTTGACTAAACAAACGGTTGAAGTTATCGAATTAGGAAAAGCAAAAGCTGAACAAGGTTTTAAACTTGCTTCAGAGTCTGGTAGCGTGATGAGCGACATTCAACATGGCGCTCGAAAAGTGGTAGATGCGGTTGGGCAGTTTTCACAAAAGATAAAATAACTTTATCTATGTTTATATTGGGTTTTACAGTAACCACGGGATATATCTGGATGGCGTATTTTTAAGTGTTTGGTTTGCCTACCCGCTGCGCGTTTTCGCCAAAGTTTAAAACTCGAGCTTGTTAATTGCTCACGCATTAGCGCGATAACGCTTTTTTCATTTAAACCAAACTGTTGGTTTATTGCTTCAAACGGGGTTCTATCTTCCCACGCCATCTCTATGATGCGTGATATTTCATGATCTAAGTGCTGCATTACGGCTCCTTTTTGTAGCTTATACGTATTTGCAGCAGGTTTAGATTATAAAATATCGTGTTGCCAGTGCTCTGCTAAAAAGTCGATGAACGCTCTGGCCACATTTTGTTGGAAGTTACGTGATAAATACACTGCCCATAAGTGAGAGCCCATAGTAGTATGCTCAGGCAGTACTTTAACAAGCTCACCTGATGCCAAATAGTCATTGGCGAGATCACATGGTAGGTGAGCTACCCCGATTCCTTGTTTCGCTGCTTTTAAAAGCACCCCCATATCGTTGGCAACAATGTTGCCCTTAACCGTGACTTTTTGTGTGTTGTCGTCGTGTTGAAATTGCCAAATAGTGTGTTTGTTATGAACAAGGCAATTATGTGCGGTTAAGTCACTCGGCTCATTAACCGGTGGGTTCGCAGCTAAATAATCGTTAGAAGCACATACTGCGGTTGCGATATACATTAGCTTACGGGCAATAAGACCTTCATCGGGCTGGTGGATGTAACGCAAAGCGATATCAACGCGGTCATCAACCAGCTGCGATAAACTATCAGAAAGTAACAGTTCAAAGCGCGTCTGAGGATGGCGCTTGGTGAATACTTCAATGGCATCAAACAGTTTATGTTGGCCAAGCCCAATCGGAGAGGCAACTCGAATGGTACCTACCAATTCATTGTTATGGCTGTGTGCTCGGCTTTGTAAATCAGACACTTGATTTAATATTTGCTGGCAATAGCTAAGGGCTTCTTCGCCTTGAAGGGTCAAACTTACTTTGCGTGTTGTGCGATGAAACAACCTTAAATTTAGCCACTTTTCTATATCTTGAATATGTCTAGAAACTTGTAATCGGCTTAAACCTAAATGCTCTGCAGCCTGAGTAAAGCTGCCGGTACGGGCAACCTCGACAAAGCTAGTAATTGAATTGAGTTTATCCATTGGTATCTTCAAGTGAAACAATGTGTATCTATATAGTGTATTTATCAGTAATTAGTGAACAAGTAAACTGCAATCATTGAAACAAACAACGGAGAATTCCTCATGAAATTAGCAGTTATTGGCGCAACAGGTTGGATTGGCAGCCACATTACTTCAGAAGCAATCGCACGTGGTCATCAAGTAAATGCATTAGTTAGAGACGCAGGTAAAGTAACCCAAGATAACGTTACAGTGACTGAATTTGATTTAACTAAAGACGATATCGCAACTGCAGCTGCAGGTAGTGATGTTGTTATTGCGGCAATTGGTGGTCGTGCTTTAGGGAACCATGAAATTGTTGCAAACACAGCAAAGCAATTATTAAACGCGCTTGCAGGTACTAACACACGCATTTTATGGGTAGGCGGTGCAGGTAGCTTAGAGGTAGCCCCCGGTGTGACTCTGGTATCAAGCCCAGACTTTCCTGCTGAATACAAAGCAGAAGCCATAGCTCAAGGTGAGGCACTTGATGTGTTTAGAGCCTCAAAAGTAGATACAGCTTGGACTTTTGTATCACCAGCTGCGGTCATTTACCCTGGTGAGTCAGAAGGCCCGTACCGTGTTGGTGGCGACAGCTTCTTTACTGATGCAAAAGGCGAAAGCAAAATATCAGTCACTGATTATGCTAAAGCGATGCTTGATGAAGCACAATCGGCAGCTCATTTAAATCAACGTATTAGTATTGCTTACTAATAACGAGTCTTTCTTCAGGCTCATAAAATGGTATTCTTA
Organism: Pseudoalteromonas shioyasakiensis; assembly: GCF_022398475.1. Lineage (GTDB taxonomy): Bacteria > Pseudomonadota > Gammaproteobacteria > Enterobacterales > Alteromonadaceae > Pseudoalteromonas. The sequence continues at coordinate 7,909 of NZ_JAKEVM010000140.1, forward strand.
AACTAAGTGTTAAGTTACCTATTTAATTTATGAGCCTGTTATTTTCTATTGCACTTGCAACCATACCTGCCTTACCTGAACCCGTCGCGAACAATGCTGTTGCCAAAGTTGTTATTGATGAACAAGCCTACTTTTTAAGTTTTATGGGCTTGAGCTCAGGCAAAGCACATACAGATGTTCACAATAAAGTGTGGGTCCTTAAAGTGGGCGATAAGGCGTGGCAAGCAGCTAAAGCCGTACCAAGTACGTTGCCCCTTACTGGCCGTTTGGCGAGTACCGCAGTGGGTGTGGGTAAGCATGCCTATGTATTTAGTGGGTATACCGTTAGCGCCGATCATCAAGAAATCTCTACACCCGATGTATATCGCTATGATGTGCTCTCTAATTCATATACGCAACTTGCCAATATGCCAGTGCCGGTGGATGACAGTGTAGCGCTTTCGTACCAGCAGCGTTATATCTATTTAGTCAGTGGTTGGCATAACGATGGCAATGTTAACCTTGTACAAGTTTATGATACGCATACAGATACTTGGCAACAGGCTTCGCCATTTTTAGGTCAACCGGTGTTTGGCCAAGCGGCGGCAATTAGTGGAAACACTATATTGGTGTGTGATGGCGTTAAAACACAGGCGAATGCTGATAAACGTCGTTCTTTCGCTGCGGTTGCACAGTGTTTAAAAGGTACGATTGATGCAAATAACCCATTAAAGATAGATTGGCGTACCGTGCCACACCCAACAGGTGTTGCCCATTACCGTATGGCAGCAACCAGTTTTAATGGCGACATTTATATGATGGGCGGCTCTGATAACCCATATAACTACAATGGTACGGGGTACGATGGTAAACCAGCGCCAGCGAGTGATCATGTTTGGCGCTTTGATGTTGATAAAAACATGTGGCAAGTGATGCCAAAAGCCGGCACCGCGAGCATGGATCATCGAGGTTTATTAGAGCACCAAGGAAGTTTGTATCGTCTGGGTGGAATGGATAATAATCAACAAGTGACAGCCGATGCACTTGGTTACAAGGTAAAGTTATCTCTATGAATACACTCTATATTACTGGGGCGGGTGTGAGTGCCGCTAGCGGTATACCGACCTTTCGTGGCGAAGATGGTTATTGGACCATTGGCAGCAAAAATTATACGCCGATGGAAATGGCAACACGTGCTATGTACGAAAATAATCCCCGCGAATTTTTAGTTTGGTATTATCATCGTTTTGCAACCTATCGCCATCACGGTCCCAATCAAGTGCATCATTGGTTGAGTGATAAAAATCTCATTACGCAAAATATCGATGGCCTTGATGGTAAAGCAGGTAACACCGATTTTATTGCTATTCATGGTCGCTTAGATCAAATGACACTGTTTCACCATCAAGGTGACGATGTGATGGCTTTTAACGCGCCGTGGGACAAAGTCAACGAAGACAACCTCCACAACTCCTTGCTTGAGGTGTTCAATATTGATAATGAAAGCCCCAAGCTTAACGAATCGTTTAAGCCTTACGTGTTGTTATTTGACGAATACTACACTGAGCTTTATCGAATCTCTGAGGCGCAACAGCGCATGCTTGATGCCGATAAAATCGTCTTTATCGGCACCTCGTTTAGCGTCAATATAACGCAAATGGCACTCGATATTGCACGCAGTCAAGGCACGCCAATTGAGGTGGTTGACCCGGATCCTACTCATGTATTTCATCCTAATGTGACATACCACAAGATGACTGCGCTTGAGTATGTTCAGCAGCAAGGGTAAAAATAAGGCGCTTTAATTAAGCGCCTTATTTGATTACTTTTCAGCTTTTGTTTCTGTGATGTTTAACCGAGCTTGTAAGGGATCCGGTAAAAACTCTGCAGTCCCTGATTTACTCATTTTCAGTATAAAAGATTCATCATTTTTATATGCTTGCCAAGTCGGTAAAACCGGGCCATTTGGTGTGCCTAATTTAATAAAATTCGTCACATAACGGTGCATTATTTTAGCGGCTTGCTTATCTTGCTCAGTGGTTACATGCCCATATTTCGCTGCCACAGTATTAAAAAAGTACGGAATTTCGCTGGCGTGCTCTGCACCGGGTTTATCTAAAGTTTGCGCCACATAACCAAAACGATATAAAAAGGCATCTTTCCCCATATCTGTCACACGTTTTGCAACGAACCTTGCTGGCTCTTGCATCAAAGCATCTTGCCCAACTTGGTAATTGAGTAAAGGCAATGGCGTTTCGCCGCTTGCATCGTAAGTCATTTTTGCTTGTGTACTGTGCGGAGCAAAACTTGCGAATAGCGCCTCTTTAGAAGCAAAATTAGCAAAGCCTAAATCCATATCTGTTGTACCGACCATGGTCGCAACATGGCTAAACGTGCCTTTATTCAAGCGCGCTTCTGTCGCCGAATTGATGATGGTGCCATCAATAATTGGCCCGCCAACGTACGTAGGTTCAACATCATTTTGTCGGTTTAATGTGCTCAGATTTAGGTCATCAACCACGTCTTCGGCAGATAACTCACGTAGTGCAGCAAGGGCATTTTCATCACTGCCTAAAATGGTGTGTTGTTTGGCAAAGTTTTCGCCAATTTTTTCGGCACTTAATACGGTGTCATCATCACTAGTTAGAGGCAACTGCTTAAAAAGCTCTCGTCCGCCCGCTGACATAATAATCGCTTGCTGGAATAAGCCATTAGCAGCAGGTGTTTGCATCATCGCATGTACCGATGCGCCTCCTGCAGATTCACCCATGAGTGTCACTTTTGCAGCATCACCACCAAATTGAGCAATATTTTGTTTAACCCATTCAAGGGCCGCAATTTGATCCATTAAAGCGTAGTTGCCGAGCGCATCGTTCTCAAAACGACTAAGAGCAGGGTGCGCAAAAAAGCCAAATCGGCCTAGGCGATAATTAAAGCTAACAAAAATAACCCCTTGTTTAGCAAAACTTTCACCAGAGTAAACTGCGGGTGATGCACCACCATTTACAAAGCCACCACCGTGTATCCATACCACAACAGGGTAAGGGGTATCGCTGTGTTTAGTGGGTTTAAATACATTTAAATAAAGGCAATCTTCCGAAGGAGTTGTTGTAAGCGGTGCAGCGTCGGCTGCAAACGGCTTTTGCATACAGTCAGGCGCGTAATCGTTAAGTACTTTTACATCTTGCCACTTAGGAACAGGCTCTGGTGCTCGCCAGCGTAACTCTCCCACCGGAGCTGCAGCATACGGAATGCCTTTATAGGCAATAAAACGCCCTTCTTTTTGCCCTTGGATAAGCCCGCCAGTGACGGCGATTTGATCTGATTGAGGTTGTTCTTGGCAGCCTTGCAAAAATACAGCAGAGCCTAATAGAAAAGATGAGTAAAAAATCGATTTGAGAATACGCGAGGTCATAACAAAGCCTAGGCTGTTTGGGTAAGGCTTATAATATTATAT
>NZ_JAKEVM010000141.1 GCF_022398475.1 Pseudoalteromonas shioyasakiensis
AAACAAATTTAATCAAAGATGAGCTAAATATCTTTTCCCCAGAATCTGTGAAAAGCTTTACTCGAGGGCCTTCAGTGACAGTTAAAACGAAAATCAAAAAAATAGACGATGAAACTATTAAATTAATTGGGATCCCTGACAAAGATATTATCAATTGCTCTAAAAAACAAAAAAGCGCGGTCTGACCCGCGCCTCTATTTTATCTGACGGCTGATAGCTGACAGCTCAAGTCGTTAGGTTACAAACCAAGCTCTGCCATAAAATCATCATCTGCATCGTCTGCTTGTGATGATGCTTTTTGCTTTTCAGCTTTTTGTTTAGCTTCGTTTTCGATGATGTCATCCGGGTCAACGGCTTCTGAAATATCAAAATCATGTAGTTTGATAAACTCAGTTTTATCCATGGCTAATTCTAGATAGAAGATATTTTGCTTCGCTGTAGTGAAGGTCACACGGCGCGCTTGTGGTCTATCCATGGTGGTATCAACAGAGATTTGCACCTGTTTATTAATCGCCATCATCTTAGGTTGGTTTTGCGTGATAGAAGTATGCAACTGGTCGCGTACTTTTGACGTAAAGTCACCAACGATTTGGTTCATCAGCTCGCCGAGTACGTTTGCCACATCATCTGATAAATGGCTTTGTGCAATTTCGTCCTCAGGCATACCCATGTTACGCATATAGTCATGGTAAATTTCCATAGCTGCTTGCGCTGTGAAGTTTGTTACCACAAGACCGGTAAAGCCACCATCGAACAATACAAAACAGCCAATATCTGGGCGCATACAGGTGCGGGTGATTTTTTGAACCATAGCAGAATAACTAATACTGTTACCGCTTGCTGAAGACAGAACTCCAGTCACTGAATGACACAGAGTTGATAAGATATCTTCTGTACTGATCACTTTGCTTTTTGTCATTAAACTTCTCTTTTTTGTACTTGTTATTGATAATTCTAGCCAAGCTACTGAATTTATCACTGACTATCCAGTTAAAAATGCTAAAATAGCGGTATTATTTTTTAAAGAGACTGTTCACGTGACGCAAAAAGACAGTATTTATGCCACTGAGCAAGCGGTTAAAGACTTTAGCTTTGACCAACATGTAGTAGAAGTTTTCCCTGATATGATCCAGCGCTCGGTGCCTGGTTATGCAACTATTGTTAGCACCATGGGTAAGCTGGCTGGCGAGTACGCGCAAAGCAATTCAAACCTATACGACTTAGGCTGTTCTCTTGGTGCTGTAACGTTAAGTATGCGCCGCAATATTCGCACTGATAACTGTAATATTATTGCTGTTGATAATTCAGAAGCGATGGTTGAGCGCTGTAAATTACATTTACAAGGTTTTCGCTCTGAAGTACCAGTCACAGTTACACTAGGTGATATCAACGATTTAGCTATCGAGAATGCCTCTGTAGTCGCGATGAACTTTACACTACAGTTTATTCCACCTGAAAAGCGCCAAGCGGTGCTTGAAAAGATTTACGCAAATTTAAAACCAGGCGGTGTTTTGCTGCTGAGCGAAAAAATTAGAGGTGAAAATGAGCAATGCGATAATTTGCTCATTGATTTACACCATGATTTTAAACGTCACAACGGCTATTCAGAGCTTGAGATCAGCCAAAAGCGTACGGCTATCGAAAATGTCATGCGCCCCGATCATTTATCTACCCACTTAAACCGATTAAGTGAAATTGGTTTTAGCCAAACGCAAGTGTGGTATCAATGTTTTAACTTCTGCTCGATGATTGCAATCAAGTAATCATCACAACGATATAAAGAGTATTTCATGTCTCAATGGTTTAACCAATTTTACGCTGCGATTGCACAAAGCCCGCTTAGCCACTGGCTCGAAACTTTGCCTGGTCAATTAAAACACTGGGAACTAGAAGCCAGCCACGGTGATTTACCGAAATGGCAAAAAGTGCTGAAAAACTTACCTGAGGTAAGCACAAACCATGTGAATCTTCAGGATAAAGTACAAATTGGCACCGGTGATGAGCTATCTGAAGGTCAGCAAAAACAGTTAACGCATTTATTAAAGCGCATGATGCCATGGCGTAAAGGGCCATTTAGCTTATACGGTATCGAAATTGATACTGAGTGGCGCAGTGATTGGAAATGGGATCGTTTACTGCCTCATATAGAACCGTTAAAAGGCCGCACTGTGCTTGATATTGGCTGTGGCTCAGGTTATCACTTGTGGCGCATGCGCGGTGAAGGCGCTAATTTTGTAGTGGGCATTGATCCATCTGATTTATTCTTATGCCAATTCCAAGCGATAAAGCATTATCACCAAGATGAAAACGTGCATTTATTGCCGTTAGGTGTTGAAGCTCTGCCAGAGCTAAAAGCATTCGATACGGTATTTTCAATGGGTGTTTTATATCATCGTCGTTCACCTATCGACTTTTTAGCGCAATTAAAAGCACAGCTTCGCCCTGGTGGTGAGTTAGTCCTTGAAACACTGGTTGTTGAAGGTGATGAGCACACAGTTTTAGTGCCAACTGACCGCTATGCGAAAATGCGTAATGTATGGTTTATCCCAAGCACCGCGGCATTAAAACTATGGATGGAGCGCGTTGGCTTTAAGGATGTACAAGTTAAAGACTGCGTAATCACAACGCTTGAAGAACAACGTAAAACCCAGTGGATGGAAAACGAATCATTAGTCGACTTTTTAGACCCAAATGACACCAGCAAAACCATTGAAGGTTACCCTGCCCCTCTTCGCGCTATTTTAACCGCGAAAGCTTAACAAATAGTAAGAAGTTTCGAGTTTCAAGGTTAAAAGTTCATTTGCCTGATACTTTTGCCTTGGAACTTGAAAACAAAAAACCGGACAACTGTCCTTGTCAAGTCGGTTAAAGTGATTTTTCAACTAGCCGCGCCAGTGCAATTGTTGTAAAATACGCGCGTTTCTAAGCAACCCACATGCAACTTTTTTGAGGAAAACCTGTGAGCGAACAAAAACAGTCTCTTAGCTATAAAGACGCGGGCGTAGATATCGATGCCGGTAATGCACTTGTTGAGCGTATTAAAGGCGTAGTTAAAAAAACCAGACGTCCTGAAGTAATGGGCGGTATCGGTGGTTTTGGCGCACTTTGCGAACTACCAACTGGCTATAAAGAGCCTGTACTGGTTGCTGGCACAGACGGTGTTGGTACAAAACTACGTTTAGCAATCGATCTTAAAAAGCACGACACAGTGGGTATCGACCTTGTTGCTATGTGTGTAAACGACCTTATTGTACAAGGTGCAGAGCCACTATTTTTCCTTGATTACTATGCAACTGGTAAATTAGACGTAGATACTGCGGCTGATGTTGTAACAGGTATTGGTAAAGGCTGTGAGCTTTCTGGCTGCGCTTTAATCGGTGGTGAAACTGCTGAAATGCCAGGTATGTACGACGGCGAAGACTACGACATGGCTGGTTTCTGTACTGGTGTTGTAGAAAAATCAAAAATTATCGACGGTACTAAAGTTGCTGCAGGCGACCAATTAATCGCTCTTGCATCAAGTGGTCCTCACTCAAACGGCTTCTCATTAATTCGTAAAGTTCTTGAAGTATCTGGCGCAGACACAAGCGCAGAGCTTGAAGGCAAAACACTAGGCGATCACCTTTTAGAGCCAACTCGTATCTACGTTAAACAACTACTTGAGCTATTCAAGCAGGTTGACGTTCACGCGTTATCTCACATCACGGGTGGTGGTTTCTGGGAAAACATCCCGCGCGTACTTCCTGAATCTGCAAAAGCAGTAATCAAAGGTGATAGCTGGGAATGGCCTGTTGTTTTCAACTGGTTACAAGAAAACGGCAACATCACAACACACGAAATGTACCGTACATTTAACTGTGGTGTAGGCATGGTTTTAGTTGTTCCAGCTGACAAACTTGAGCAAAGCTTAACAATTCTTAAAGATCTTGGCGAAAATGCATGGCATATCGGTGAGATCCAAGATGCGAAAGCAGGTGAAGAGCAAGTAGAAATTTTAGGTGGTCGTGACTAATGACCCCTTGTCGTCTTGTTGTATTAATTTCTGGTAGCGGTTCTAACCTTCAAGCCATCATTGACGCGTGTGCGCGTGGTGAGATAAAGGCCGAAATCGCCGCTGTAATTAGTAATAAAGCCGACGCCTATGGCCTTGAGCGAGCAAAAAATGCAGGTATACAAACACGTGTACTAAGCCATAAAGATTTTGATTCGCGCGAGGCCTATGATGCTGAGTTAATGGACATTATTGACAATTTTGAACCAAATCTAGTTGTATTAGCTGGTTTTATGCGTATTCTTACACCTAGCTTAGTGCAAAAGTTTAAGGGAAAAATGTTGAACATTCACCCTTCTTTGTTGCCTAAGTACCAAGGGCTGAATACCCACCAACGAGCGATAGATGCAAAAGATGACGTTCATGGTGTTAGTGTTCACTTTGTCACAGAAGAGCTAGACGGCGGTCCCGTTGTTCTTCAAGCCAAAGTTCCGGTACTCGAAAACGATACCGCAGAGACACTCGCACAACGTGTTCATCAGCAAGAACATATAATCTATCCATTGGTGGTCAAGTGGTTCAGTGAACAACGACTCAAGATGGAAGCAGATTATGCAGTTTTTGACGAAAAGAAACTTCCTGCACACGGCGCGCACTACCCAGAATAAAAATCTAAGTGCCCTACTCGCTTGTGTGGGCACTTTATTACTTCCTACCAGTGTTTTAGCTGGCGACCTCACTCAATACCAAGCCAAATACGATGTACTTCGTAAAGGCGAAACCCATGGTAAAGCAGTACGCGAGCTGAAAAAAGCCGCTGACGGTAACTACGTGATCACCTATCACAGTGAAATCGAATGGATGATTTTTTCGGACTCACGAAAAGAAACATCCATGTTTACTTATCATGATCAGAAAGTTTCTCCAATGAGTTACACCATGGAGCGCTCAGGCACAGGGCCTGATAAAGAATACAGCTTAAAATTTGATGCGACGCAAAAACAAGTTCAAAGCAGCCAAAGTAAATATCCTCTTAAAATTGATTGGTCAGATGAATTTCAAGATTCACTGTCTTATCAAGTGCAAGTTCGCGAAGAGCTAAAACAAGGCAAAACGCAATTATCTTATCCACTTGTTGATAAAAAAGGCAATTTACGTAACTACAACTTTGAAGTTGTCGGCACAGAAATGATTTCATTGCCCATCGGCAATGTAGAAGCGATTAAAGTAAAACGTTTATACGATAACGACAAGCGTCAAGCACTCGCTTGGTTTGCCCCAGAAATGGACTACATGCTAGTTCGTATGTGGAAAGGTGAAAAAGGCGTAGAGCAATTTGAAGTGCAACTTAATTCATTTACCGTGACCACGCCAGTCGCCGTAACAAATAATGAAGTGAGTAATGAAGCGCCTGAGTAGCGCTTCATCTTTTATTTAAATCTTTTCGCCCATTTTAAACAGTGCAAACTCACCGGGCTCCATTTTCTGCCAGCGTTCATCATTGGTGAGCGGCCTTGTTGCAATCACAGTAACCACGTCGTTCGGTGTGGTTTCTTTTTGAAAATCAACCACCATATCAGCATCAATTAATGTCGCTTTGCCAAACGGCGCACGGCGTGTGATCCAATGTAGATTATTGGTGCAATAAGCTAAAACGAAAACACCATCGGTAAGTAGCATATTAAATACGCCTTTTTCACGCAGTGTGTGAGCAAGCTTGGCAGCATAGCGAAATACAGACGCCATATTTGATGGGCGCTTAGGGTATTTTTCGCGAATTTTATCAAGCAGCCAGCAAAACGCCAGTTCACTGTCGGTATTACCGACAGGCCTGTAATAGTCTGGTTTTAAATCATGATAATTTGATAATTGCCCATTGTGGGCATACGTAATCTCGCGTCCCCATAACTCACGAGTAAATGGGTGGGTGTTTTCAAGACATACACGACCACGATTACCTTGGCGAATATGGCTTATCACCGAAATACTTTTTATTGGGTAAGCTTTTACGAGTTTGGCAATTTCTGACTGGCAGCTTGGCTCAGGATCTTTAAATGTACGACAGCCTTTACCTTCATAAAAAGTGATGCCCCAGCCATCTTTATGTGGGCCAGTATTACCACCGCGCTCTAATAATCCTGAAAAACTGAAACAAATATCCGTTGGTACATTGGCCGACATGCCAAGCAACTCACACATAGAACTCTTAACCTATAAAACTAATCGAAGGAAGGCATGATGGGCTGATCCCTGCCTGCGCTCATTGTTAATCATAGCGCTAAAGATGGCAACTGCTATGCTGAGATTTTCAGAACTATCTGAGCAATTCACAACTAATCGCAAGTATAACGGCGCTGATTATAAGTAATTACTCAACAATTCCTCATCTGCTGTAAATGTTTTTGCACTGATAGCCATTTTTAAAATAATAAAACTCACCAAACAAGCCGTTTTAATCCTTGTTCCCCTCTTGATAATTCGCTTTTCTAGCGCTACTCTAAAAGAGGTGGTCTGACCTCTATTAAGGAATAATCAATGACTCTCATATTTTTACTTGGTTTACTCGTGCTGCTTAGTATCGCGAGTTACCACAGAGCAAGCTGGAATACCTGCTTAGGTATTGCCGTTGCGACTTTACTTGTTGGCACATTTGCTGGCGCGTTTGGCGCAATTAGTTGGCTACTATTCTTACTTATCGCTGTGCCACTTTCTGTGACTGGCGTTCGTCAACAATACATCATTAAACCTATCTTCGCTGCTTTCAAAAAAGTAACCCCGACTATGTCGGATACTGAAAAATCAGCAATCGATGCCGGTACTACGTGGTGGGAAGCGGATCTGTTTTGTGGTCGTCCTGACTGGAACAAATTGCACCAATACCCTGCACCTAAACTGACTATCGAAGAGCAAGCATTTATTGATGGTCCTGTTGAAGAAGTGTGTAGCATGCTGGATGACTGGCACGCAACTCACGAACTAACTGATTTACCGCAAGATGTTTGGCAATATCTAAAAGATAATAAATTCTTTGCCATGATCATCAAAAAAGAATTCGGCGGTTTAGAGTTTTCTGCTTATGCACAATCATGTGTACTGCAAAAGTTAACCAGTAAATCGACGCTACTTTCTTCTATCGTAGGTGTACCTAACTCATTAGGTCCGGGCGAATTACTTCAGCACTATGGTACTAAAGAGCAAAAAGATCATTACTTACCACGTTTAGCAAGTGGTCAAGAGATTCCATGTTTTGCTTTAACATCACCAGAAGCTGGTTCTGACGCAAGTGCAATTCCTGATTACGGTGTTGTTTGTAAAGGTCAATGGAACGGCGAAGAAGTTGTTGGTATTAGCCTAACATGGAACAAGCGTTACATTACTCTTGCTCCTGTTGCGACTGTACTTGGTCTTGCATTTAAACTACAAGATCCAGACGGTTTACTAGGTGATGACAAAGAACCTGGTATTACCTGTGCGCTGATCCCTACAGATACTCCAGGGGTCGAAATTGGCCGTCGTCACTTCCCGCTAAACGTACCATTCCAAAATGGTCCTACTCGCGGTAAAGACATCTTCGTACCACTTGATTACATCATTGGTGGCCCGAAAATGGCAGGTCAAGGCTGGCGTATGCTTGTTGAATGTTTATCTGTTGGTCGTGCAATTACATTGCCGTCTAACTCTACAGGTGGCATTAAAACAATTGCGCTTGCAACAGGCTCTTACAGCCGTATTCGTCGTCAATTCCGTTTACCAATTGGTCAAATGGAAGGTGTTGAAGAATCAATGGCAAAACTTGCAGGTTACGCATATAGCTCTGATGCTGCTGTTAGCATGTCTACAGGGGCTGTTGACCTTGGTGAAAAACCATCGGTTGTATCTGCGATTATCAAATACCACTTAACTGAGCAAATGCGTGAAGCGACTATTCACGGCATGGATGTTCATGGTGGTAAAGGCATCATGCTTGGTCCAAACAACTACTTAGGTCGCGGTTACCAAGGTGCGCCAATTGCAATTACCGTTGAAGGTGCAAATATCTTAACACGTAACATGATCATTTATGGTCAAGGTGCAATTCGTTGTCATCCATTCGTGTTAACTGAGCTAGGTGCTTGTGCTATTGAAGACCGTGAAGAAGCGCTAGCAGTATTCGATAAAGCATTAATGGGTCACGTTGGCTTTACTATTTCGAACCTTGTACGTACTAAGTGGTTAGCATTAACAAATGCTCGCTTCACAAGTACACCGTACAAAGACGAAACCGCTGAGTTTTATCGTGTTGCGTCACGTTTCAGTGCATCATTAGCATTAATGTCAGATATCAGCATGGCGGTATTTGGTGGTTCATTAAAACGTAAAGAGCGTATCTCTGCACGTTTAGGTGACTTACTAAGCTACTTATACCTTGTATCTGCAACACTTAAACGTTACAACGACGAAGGCCGTAAAAAAGAAGATTTTGCGCTTGTTCAATGGAGCTGCCAAGATCACCTTTACCACTGCCAACGTGCACTCGCTGACTTAATCAATAACATGCCATCTGCACCACTACGTGCAATGCTAAAAATCATGTTATTCCCATTCGGTCGTCCAGTTCGCAAGCCTACTGATAAGCTTGAGCACAAACTTGCACACTTATTACAAGTACCGAGCGAAACTCGTAACCGTTTAGCTAACTACATTTACCTTAAAAACGAGCCACTTAACCTTGTTGGCCGTCAAGAGCAAACGCTTAAAGATATTCTTGAAGTTGAGCCTCTGTTTGACAAGGTATGCCGTGAAAAAGGCGTAAAACTGCCTTTCTTCCAGCTTGATAAAGTAGCGCAAATGGGCCTAGAAGCAGGCATTTTAAGCCAAGCTGAAGCCGACAAACTAGCTGCTGTTGAAAAAGCCCGTCTTGACGTTATTAACGTTGACGACTTTGACCCAGCAGACTTAGTTGCAGGTAATGTTGCCCGCGGCGAGAGCGATAAAAAAGCAGACGCCGCTTAAGCTAGCAAAACAATTCCAATTGTTATGAAAAACCAAACCAGCGCAAATTGCGCTGGTTTTTTTTGTTTATAAACCCTCTAGCACATTCCTTGTCCCTATTTATTTACATGATTTGTAACAAATATCGAACGGGTAAAACTTGCGTTTAGATTATGAACAGGCAACACTTGATAACGAAAAATTAACAAGGAATAATTACAATGAAACCGAGTTTTCAACTAGCTGCCGTTGCATGCGCGCTTAGCCTTGCGCTTGCAGGATGTTCTCAATCAACCCCATCAACAAGTAGCACCGAAAGCGTGCAACAAAGCCAAACTGTTAAACAGTACGACGCTGAAACCTTTTTTGATACAACCTCAATTATGGGCAGCAGCTTTTCACCGAAAGGCGACAAAATACTCGTTAGCAGTGACGAAAGCGGCATTTATAGCCTTTATGAAGTAGATATAAAAACCGCCCAAAAAACCCGCTTAACAGACTTTGAAGACAGTACTTATGCTGTGGCTTATTTCCCTAAAGATGAGCGCGTACTATTTACTAAAGACTCAGGCGGTAACGAGCGTTATCACATCTACGTTCGCGAAACAGATGGCACAGTTAAAGATCTTACGCCAGGTGAAGAAACCCGTGCAGGATTTGCAGGCTTCACAGAAGACGGTAAACACTTTTTTATAACCAGCAATCAGCGTGATGCTAAGTTTATGGACCTATATCGTGTTGATGCTAACAGCTATGAAGTAACGCCTGTTTATCAAAATACTATGGGGCTAGATGTCGGCGCAATCAGCCCTGACGGCCGCTTTATTGCTTTATCGAAAAACAATTCGAACAAAGACAGCGATGTTTTTATTCTCGATACGCGTAAAAAAACACTGAAACCAGAGCTCATTACCCGTCATGACGATGACGCTAAGTATGGCCCAGAAACCTTCTCAAGAGACAGTAAATCATTGTATTACTCAACCGATGCCAAAGGTGAATTTGCAGAGGTGTGGCGCTATGACTTAACGACCGGCGAGCACAGCCCTGCCCTCAAAGATGAGTGGGATGTGAGTTTTATTTACTTCTCTAAATCTGGCCGTTATCAAGTAAGCGGTGTTAATGCTGACGCAAGCACTAAAGTGTCGATAATTGATACCACCACAGGTAAAGGTATTGCCATGCCATCGCTGCCTGCTGGTAACTTACGTGGTGTGAACTTTTCAGCTGATGAAAAGGCCATGGCGTTTTATTTAAATTCAGATACCTCGCCAAGTAACCTATTTGTGTGGCAACTCGGTGAATCAAAAGCTAAACAATTAACCAACACATTAAGTGATGCCATTGATCAAAATGACTTGGTTGAAAGCACAATTGTGCGCTTTAAAAGCTTTGATGGTTTAGAGATCCCTGGGGTTTTATATAAGCCTAAGCAAGCTAATAGCAACAACAAAGTACCAGCTTTAGTTTGGGTGCACGGCGGTCCTGGCGGCCAAAGTCGCACAGGATATAGTGCAATGCAGCAGCATCTAGTCAATCATGGTTATGCCATTTTTGCAGTTAATAACCGTGGCAGCTCAGGCTATGGTAAAACCTTCTTCCATTTAGATGATAAAAAACACGGCACTGACGATTTACAAGATATTGTTTACGGTAAAAAACACCTGCAAAGCCTAGATTGGGTTGATGCTGATAAAATTGGCATCATGGGGGGCAGCTATGGTGGCTTTATGACCGCCGCAGCACTTGCCTTTGAACCTGAAGAGTTCAAAGTAGGCATTAATATATTTGGTGTAACAAACTGGGTTAGAACCTTAAACTCGATTCCACCATGGTGGGAAAGCTTTAAAAAGGCACTGTATGATGAAATGGGCGACCCAGCGACAGACGGTGAACGTCACCGTGCCATTTCGCCACTATTTCATGCTAAAAACATCACCAAGCCATTAATGGTGATCCAAGGTGCTAACGACCCACGCGTTTTACAAGTTGAAAGCGATGAACTTGTTGCCGCTGTAAAGGCAAATGGTGTGCCTGTTGAATATGTATTATTCGATGATGAAGGCCATGGTTTTACTAAAAAAGAAAACCGCATAAAAGCCTCAAATGCATACCTTGAGTTTTTAAATACCTACTTAGATAAATAGCAAAATTGCAAAGATAAAGAGCCGGTATTATGCCGGCTTTTTTATGCAAAACACCTGTATAGAATCAAAATTTAACAGTTTACACAGTACTGTATAAAATACTGTGTGGATTTAATGGTAAATTTTTCACCTTTTCCAACCTTCAAAATAAAACCATAAGCAACTGTTTAATAAC
>NZ_JAKEVM010000142.1 GCF_022398475.1 Pseudoalteromonas shioyasakiensis
CACTTTGTATAGTTGCCAGTTTAGTGACCTTCTGTTTAAAATACAGCTTCATTGTTAATAATTTTTTATTGGTTGTGTTATGGAAAATCGAAGTCAATTTTTGGATGAAGCAATATCTATTCAAGTTAGTGCGTTGCTTCTAGTGAAACAAGCTGCAGTTGTAGATATTCAATTGGCTGCGCACCTTTTCTGTATTCAATCTGAAGCTGATGTGGTTGCTATACGTGATGCAAGTACAATGACATTGCAACGACTAGCTAGAGAAAAAACAGTTATTAACGCAGCATCGCTTGGTTTGAATGGAATTAAACAAATGCTAGATGCTATTAAAAGTGCTGAGAATAATGATTCTAAGCTTGGCAAGCTTAAAAACTTAGCTGCAAGTACCTCAATCGCTGTGGTGGGTAATTAATTATGAATGCAATTAGTTCAGAACTCATAGGTTTAGTGGATGGAAGAAGTGTTTCATATAATATAACAAGAGACATTTCACTGATTGTTACGCTGATGTCTCTTAATGCAAGACCAGCTCTTGTTGCCGAGCTCTTTCCTTATATCAAAATTGGACGCTATAAAGAAATAAAAAGGGAAGTAGACACTATTTCTTCTAAGCCATTTGAGTTCAAGAAAATTGCAAATTCAGTTGGTTATGGATGGGTTGATTCAAACCGCGAAGGCTTTTTGATAGCGAATCTGCTATTTAATGAAGCTAAAGCTCTGTACCCTAATTTTGATTTTGATAATGTTTTTGCAGATATGCTTGTTAATGTTTGTATAAGCTTTAATAAGCGCTTCCAAGATTTGGTCGACCCAATTGACATTAATCAAGTTAATTCATTGTTTTGTGGAATTTCTAAGCAGGACTTATACCCCAATAGATGCTCATGTGGCCGCTTTTATTTAAGAACAACCCAAAGTTTCACTTCTTCTTGTCCTTGGTGTCGTTGTGGTGTTAATCCTAAATCAGTGAAAACAATCAAACTTAAAAAAGTAAATATTCATCATTTCATTCAAGAGCAATCAGTTCGAGTACAACACACGCAAGTAGCTAAAATTTCGTAGGTTGAAAGGAATGAGATTCTATTTAAGTTTAACCATTGTAGCATTGGGAGTTATGAATGCTGGCTTTGTGTCTGCTAAAAGCTCACCGGTTTCTGGAACAGAAAAACCTAGTAGAGGATGGCACTTTTACGAAGATCCTCAGCTTGTAGATGAGGAAAAGCAAGAAGTTCCAAAGGCGCAACCTCATTCTGCACAGCCAAATGACAAGAAACAACCAGAAATGGTTGAAATTAATTCAGCGTGGTTGAAAGAAAACCTTCCTAAATTACTCAATACAGCTATTGATGATCCTAGTACAGAGAACATTTCTAACTATTATTACGCACAACGTTTAGCTATCGACAAAGCGAATGCATTTAGCGATCAAACAAAAGAATTTTTTATGTTTGAAGAGCAGCTTTCTGAAAGTAACCGCCGACCAAATTCAAGTAATGCGTTATTTGCTCATAAAGTAAAAACAAATAAAGATAAAGCCAAAGTGTTCAATTCTTTATTCGATAAAGCTGGGCTGTGGATGTTCTATCGTTCTGACTGCCCGTATTGTCACCAACAATTTCCTGCTATGGAGTCCTTAGCTAAGATTATGGGGGTTGATGTGTTAGCAATATCGATGGATGGCATTCTTTTAGATAAAGAGTTCCCGGGAGTTAAGCATGTGATCGACCCTAACATGACTTTGTCTCGAAAGTTTCAAGTGAACATTACCCCTACAACAATGCTTGTCTCAAATGATGGCCAACACTTTCAAACAATTAAATATGGCATGGCATCAGGTAGTGAACTTGTTCAAAGAGCACTCTATGCAGCAAAACGGATGAACCTCATTAGTGAGGAGCAATTCGTTAAAACACAAGAAGTAAAAGACATTCTTGTGTCAAAGGAGCCTTTGGTAGTTAAAAAGCAAAAGTTAGAAGACAACCCTTCAATTCTATCTGATCTACTCAGAAAACGGCTTAATGAGATTAACCTTTCAACGACATCAAAGGCTCAGTAATGTTTAAAATTAATAAATTAACAGTGCTAATTGCACTTAGCGCTTTGTCTCCATCAATTCATGCTTCAACTGTGATGGAAGATGTCTTTACTGAAGCTGTAACATTTCAAACGACAACTGCTACTTCATTCAGTACACCAACAAGAAACGGTATTAGTTTTGGTGGGGCTTCTTACAGAGTAAAAGGGGTAAGAGCGAATGTCATTAATTTTCAACCTCCGAAAATATCTGGAGGCTGTGGTGGCATCGATTTTTTTGCTGGAAGCTTTAGCCTAATAAACTCCGACCAATTAGTGCAAATGGGAAGAGCGATTGCACAAGGTGTACCATCATACGCCTTTAACTTGGCTTTAACTTCAGTTTGTCCCTCATGTAGTAAGTTAATGTCAGACCTTCAAACAAAACTTGATGAATTTAATCAAATGACAGCTAATGGCTGCGAAAAGGCTGTTGGATATTTGGGAGATCTAAAGTTAGATGACGGCACAAATGCAGTCGATACTTTCAAGAGCTCAGTGCAGTTTGGTGCTTTAGAAGGGCTCGCAAATGATGCTTCAGGTTGGTTAACAGATAGAGGTGAGGCAAACGCTACGAAAGGCGATACAGATAATACAGCTGTTAAAGCAGAAAAAAATGGTGTCGAAGTAGAAGTTAATACAGCTCATCATATTCTAGTGAATGCAAATGTCAGTGCTTATACCCATTCCTCAATCTCAGGTTTGGGTGGTGCAAACTTAAAAGATCTGATCATGTCGTTAACCGGTACAACTATTTCTAGAAAGTCTGGAAGCACAAGCTCGACCGATACCGGGATTGATGTAATAACTAAACCTGCAACTGTCTCATTAAGAGATATTTTCGAAGAGTCTGATACAGGCTCAATTAGAGTAATGAAGTGTGAAAGCACAGATCCAAATTGCTTAAACCCTATTGAACAAACTATCTCAAGCAGAGGCTTGAAGTACATTTTTGATGATATAGCAGAAAAGCTCGTTGCCAAAATTGATAAAAGACTGAATGTAGCTCAGACGGCAGATGAAATTGCACTACAAGCTATTGCAGATTTAAATGCTACAGAGTTAGTAAGCGCTTTAAAAAGCCCTCGGTTGGCCGCAAAGACATTATCATCAACAGCGCAGGAAGCTGTAGCTCAGCAAATAATAACGGTACTTCAGGAAGTACTTCATAACATCAAGTCAAATTCATCTGTAGGTGTATCACTAAAAGGGGCTGTTGCTAAACCATATATCGAATCACTGGATAAGCTCAATGATGATCTTGATAAAATGCGATACAAAATAGGTGAAGATTTGAAGTTGGTTGCTACGCCATATGCGGTTACCCAGGCAATGAAGTAATTTAAAATTAGCTGGTGGGTTTAATACTCATGTATGATTAAGTTGTTGTGTCAAAGCGCCTTAACAAATATATGATTTGTTAAGGCCTTTTTATTGAAGATTGCAAAGAGAGTACTCATTTAAAGTACGCTTAGAAAAATAGGCGAGTTAAATTAATACAATGTAGGCGAAATATGGCGGAATCTAGGGAACTTAGAAGCTTTGGGAATATGGTGATAGCTGTTATAGGTATAATTTATCTTTTGCATACCTACGTCACAAATAGGGTTGTTGCTCTTCTCAGTGATGGTACCCCAAATACAACATTAGTTTTACGAGGCTGTACATCAGTTGAATGTCATATCAAAGGTACATTAAGAACAGACCCAATATCTTTGGAAAGCTACATTTTGAAAAGTGATGGAACAAAGCTTTATTTTAATCACGATGAAATTTCAAGTTTGCCATGGCCAGTTATAGATGCCAATTCTGAATAAGCTTTAGTAATCTTACTATTCTGGTTAGAGACAGGATATAAGCGCTCTAACAAGGTAATACTAGCCGAGTTTGAATATTTTAATGATACGGTATTTTGATTGGTGCTAAATGAACCAGTAATTCCCAGCTGGCTCTTTATTTCATTATGAGCCCATTCGATGAACTGCTTTGAACCACTACATAAGCCAATACAAAAGCATTTATTATTTCTTTGGTAATATTTTCTAACCCATCCATCACCTTCAATATAGCCTGCAATAAATGCCAGTACATTAGTTGATTGAGAGAATTTAGGTGGGCTTAGAGTTAAACTTTTCCTTCGTACAATGCCAAATTGTTTTAGTGATTTAGCAATTACCTTAGAGGTAAATCTAAGTTCAACCATAACCGCGTTACTTGCAGAAATCCGGTAACTTAAGGTGTTACCAAAATCTAAATACTTAGCAAAATCGATCAAAATGGGCTCATTGTTAATGTGTTGAGAAAGGCCAATACGTTTATCACCATCAACCCATCCATCTGCAGCAATAAAGCCAGCCCAGAACGCACTTTCAATTGATTCTTCAGAAAAACATTCATCATTTACAGCAAAGCGGCCATAAGCGAGTTTTTTAACTTCAAACTTGGGATTAAATCCATCTTTACTGGCTGGAAATTGTTGAAGAAAGCTAAGGGTATTTGGGTACTCGTGGTTTTCTCCTGTGCGTTTTACATGAAGATTGCAATTGTATGTTTTGGGTAGCGGTGGAGACAATATAAACCCTCTTTTACTAACAATTTCTCTAAGCTTATTAAAATGAAAATATCTCTTTTCTTGTGATGTTTTTTTGTAACATTCAGCGCAACCGTGGTGTTTTTGGCTAAGTATAATTTCAAAACCAGTTTGAAATTCATTACCGCAGCGACATAAAAAAGTTGGTTTTAAATCTAGTAATGCAAGTTGCTGATTAGTTACTAGTGATGTCCAGTGCTTGAGATCTACAATGCTTGAACTTATAGATTTGGCGCACGCAGGACAATCGGTGAGGTGTTTATTGCTTCTAGGGGTTACTTTATCCTTATTTAAAAAGGGGTGAATTTTCTTGTTAATTAATAAACCGCATTTGTGCTTAAATATTGCGTAGCCTCCAACCCCTTTGTATGAATGTAGGCTATATTCCGAACCCTTGGCCAACATTAACCGTTCTTTTAATTCATTGATACTTAGTCGAGAAGACTTACCTTTTAACTTTGAATCGCAGCGGCCCTGGCAAGTAATGTGTGTACTACTCTTTAGAAGGGCATGCTTAATATTACTCAGTTTATGTGAAACTTTTTTCCCGCATTTCACGCCTGAGCCAAGGCTTTTGGTGCATATTAGGTCAATTTTATCTTTGCTAAGCAATATTAAGTTGCTTTGGTTCTCTACCTTCGCTAGATATTTATCGCACAATTTAAACTGGAATGTCTTACTGTCAAGGATAAGTTTTTGTAATTGCTCCAGTGTGAAGCTTTGTCCATTATCACAAAGAGGGCATGTGATTTGTTGAGACTTTAAAGAGCGGTTTACTAAGTACCGGGGTTTGGATTTAAAGTGTATTTGATGAATATTGCAAAATACACTTAATGAGGTATTTCGACTCTCGATAATTTCATTGTCCCCAGAATGAACAGTGAAACACGCTCTGTAATTGATATCTTTTTTTTGGGGGTGTGACTTGCACTCGATGGCAAACCTTTTAAAAAAGGAATTGAACTTTTCAATTGAAAGAGGGTACCTAAACATTATGAAAGTATCTTGATTTGGAGTCGCGCTGAATAAACTTTTGGCTTGGTTATTACGCAGATCTTTGAAATATCACCTAACGACACATCACCTCTAAAACCCACTTCTAAATTAGGGACTATATTACACCCATTAAGGCCATGGATTTTGCAATCTTCCCAAGAAATCAGGCTTGAATATTTTGTTTTTGAGAGCTCTAAAGCAACTAATCGACCAGTTTGATTTAAAATAGTAATAGGATTACAACTCCCCACATTACCTGTGCTCTTTTCAAGTTCTCTAAAATCGAAGAAGGAAACGCAACCTTTGGAAGCAAAGTAAGGTTTGTAACGCCCGAATGAAGAAGAGTACTTAGCATCAATGTTGGGTTTAATAGCTTTGTCTTCATATATCGACTTGAACGCTTCAAAGCTAGTGAAATGAACAATACTGCCATTAAAAAAGTTGATTAATTGATCTAAAAATAACGCTGACATATGTGCTTACCAAAGAAAATAAATCGTTATGATAAAAAATAAGTATAAGTGTATGAAAGTTAAAACCTTACTTTTTTAAACCTTATATAGATAAAAATGATTTATAGTAATTTTTCGGTAACAACGTGCTTTGCGGAAATTAAGGAGTGCCAACTAGTAAATTATCCGTAGAAGAACTTTGTTATACGCCATTGTGACGCCAATTTAGATACTTACATAGTCCTTCTAGATCTGGAAACAAAGTGTGACTATTTACACCATGCCTATCCAAAGCTTTAAGCATAGTTTTTCTAAAATCTTCTGGTACATGAATTTCAAAAACGGAACGCTTCATTTCCTTATTTTTCTCAAGCGCAACAAATTTATTATTTTTCAAAGAGTACTTGTGTGATGTGAACCACCCATGCTGCGCAACAATGCGAGGGTTGTTCAGTGTTGGTCTAAAAACCCTAGTGGAACCAGGGTCGAAAGGCCCTATATCTTCATTGTGCAAAAATTCATCGGCATACAGAACATATACATATACGTCCCCTTCTCTGTGATCTGAGCAAGCGAACCATAAAGCGGCCAAAGGATTGCTCGACCAATCCAATAAGCGAGTCTTTAATCCAAAATGCTGAGCCACTACAAGTAAATCCCAATCAGACATTTGCTCATTAGATACCAAAGCGCTGCCCATTCTTCTGAGCTCTTTCAGTGTTTCCATTTCAGATTCAGTAGTATTCTTTGTTGGAGTTTCTCGGCAGACACTGGGCAGAAGGTTACCTTGAACGGATTGCCCTCTAAATAATATAAGCTCCGAAGTTTCGTCAAGTTCTTCTATCTCGCGTATGTAGTCAGAAAAACTACAAACTGTTATCGAATCCATTGTTCTCATAAGTGCATGCTACGTTTGTAGCGAGAGAACCGCGCGTTTTTCTACCGCAGCGTCGCTCGCTTTTCAGAATGACTCATTTGTAACAAACTTCTTAACTAATTGCCAATCCAACTAAATTGGTACATATACGATTTATAAATGACTGTATATCTCAATTGGACTATTGATAAAATTGTGTGACACTTGATTCCACTATAATACGTAGGTACATAATACGTATAAGAATTTATTCATTCATTACATAAAGTCTCTTGATTAAGTAATTGTAATGTTCAGCTTCACTTGTTGACCTGATACAACTCTTTAATGGTGAGATCTTACAAGGCTCATCACCGAATACAATGATAGGTACATGGCCATAAAACATAACCGTGTTAGTGTCATCAGTGAAAGAGACGTTCAGCTTAGGTGTAATTGGCAAAGGTCTTTTCACCTTGATAATTTCGCCTGGTTTTGATTTTACTAATTCAATTTCTTTTTCAACCCATGGCGCCCATTCAGATCTAGTTTTGCCTGAAGGAGGGTTATCTTTACTGCCTTCTAAATAAGTAAGAAACTCTTCTTTGTTAATAGTTCTCATACTGTTTTTGTTACACCAAGTAAAACCAACTCGTTTAACTGGGCCATCAGCAACTTTGATCAGCCTGTATATTTGTAAGGTAATAGCGTTAGGGCAAATTGACTGTATTAGCTCTCGCTTTTGACCTTGATTGAGTTTGCTGCTGTTGATGAGCTCTTTTATTATCACTTTTTGTAAATTACATGCATCCACCAACTGTGAAGCTGATTGATAATGAATTGGCGCCAATTGGATAAAGCCGGGTAGTCTAAAAGGGTATTTAGGTGAGTGGTTATAATCTGGCGTAAACCGGGCAAAAGAACCTGTGGCCATACTTAATGCAGTAAAGCCGGTATGCTTTTCAGGGGTTACTAATTCCCAACCACTAGTATCGGACATGTCACCAGCTGAAGCTGGTAACTTATAGCATTCAGCATGAACCACCTCACATTCATGAAGGAATTGGTTAAGTGCTTCAGTTGCACTAACTAATTGGTTAAATGCAAACTCAACATCATTATACAAAGACATAGGTAATTCACTTAAGCGGTTACTTTCTATACCATCATACCATTTGTTGTATATAAAGCATACACCTCAGCATCTGCGTTTTTGTCCTTTGTTTATTTTATTTTTCTTTTATTTATTTTTATCTTCTTGAAGTAGGGCGTAACCCAATCAGGGCTATTCAATGGCACTAAGGGTGGGTGAGTATTGATTAAAGATATTAGTATGATGGTATAGATTTAACGTTATTAATTAAGGTAGCCGGAAATCTTAGAAATAAGGTATCTATTGTAGGAGAGGAATAAAGTTTCATGCAAATTGCTACTATCAAGTCCGAATCAAGCTACAACTGAGTATTAAAGTATCACACTCGTTGTAACTCACTTCTGGACAAAAACACGTTAGAGTATTTATTCGGTAGCGCCGCGTTAAGTGGTGAGCAACGCCAACCACTTAACCTCAACTATTGCACCTCAAACACTAAAACTGATTTGAACTCAAGTCTCCAAGCGTTGGGAATCCATCTTAAACGCCTTATTAGGCTTTGGTTGCTTTCAAGTCTTTTGCTTTAAACCCAATAACACCTGCCTTATAGCTACGAGTCCCTTTCACAAAAACATTTCTTACTACAAAACCTGACATAAAGTCTTGTTCAGTAACTTTCAGAGTTTGTAAAACTTCTATAACTGTTGACTCAGAGCGATTAATAATTTCAAACACATACATTCCCGATTGAACGCCACCAAATCTCACCCCCCAACGAGGGTCGTCTGTAACACGGGTGCTTTTTTCTCTTAAAGAAAAAAATTTACCCTGTGCATTTAACTTCCAACGACGCCCTTCTTTTGCACCACTAAGTTGAACCAGTGGTTCCAAAGTGGAAACAATATACTGTTCATCCAAAATAACACCGATTTGACTCCGGTGGTATGCGGGGGTCGTATATACGAGTAAATCACCAGATACACCGTCATTGTATTCGTGAGTTGCTATCCATTCTTGCTTCTGAGGAAAACGAACACTAGTTGGGCTAGAAAACGGAATGATTTCATAGAACTCAATAGTCTCGTAATAGCGAGTTACATTAAATAACTCATCACCAATTGATGCCGTTTTTTCTACATTATCAATCGACATTTCAGAATAGAACTTAGTAACTTTCTGCTCTTTAAAAACTTGCCTCTTAATTGGTGTATCGAGTTTTGAAGTATGGACTGAGTAAACACATCCTGATAACAGGAAACTCGCTAGAACTGACGTTAGAAGTTTATTACACATAGTTTTTATCCAAATTTACAACATCCTATAGAATATTGCACTCTAGGCAAGGAATTGCACAATTGCGAAGCCTAACATTTTATTATTTATGCGACACGCAGATTGTGTTGCATAATCGCTTGTTGGACTGAGCCGCTACCTGCTCGGTGGGTCAGAGTTGGTGTTGTTTATTCTATGGGAACTTGCTTTTTATGACCTAAACTATAGTAAGCCAATTTCATTGGTGCATCTGGCCTTATTTAAGCTTTCCCTGCACTGCTCAGTGTCAAACATTCTTCCATTACACCTAAGTTTAGCTAGATAAGCAACTATATTGTTGCACGTACAAAGCAGTCATTAAAGCATTTACCCTAACTTCTTTTGGGGCAAAAACACGTTAGAGTATTTATTCGGTAACGGCTCAAACACCAGCGCAGCTTTGCTGCATCCGCGAGCTTTGATTTGTTAGGCATTTTCTTAGTTTAATTTTCATCTGGAACCAACTCACCATCATATTTTTCTGCTGCATCAAGCACTGCAGCAAGAGCATCTTCTGGGCTAGCCCTTCCACATATTTTTTCCATCAACGATCTGCGAACATAATACCTAGATGGCAATTCTGGATTTTTGATATTTTGAAGGCCCTGAATAGAGCACATTGCCAATATACTTTGCATATTCTCAACCATCTCATCGTGCGATAACTCTATTTCATACGGGAGCTTTTCCAAGTGCGCTGCTTCTATAATTTCATCTATTACTGACTTTTTCCACACCGTCCCAATTTGAGGGTCTACATCTCCCTGAACTCCTATACGGCCCACATAGATACCTACGAGAATCACAGCTTCTTGGTTGAGTTGATATGTAGAGCCGCGAATTTGAATCCGCCCGTTAGGGTTGTAATACAGCACGGGAGAACCTGACATACCGCTTTTTGACGCACTATCGATGAGAAATTTTGGTTCCTTATTCCAACCATACTGTACAGATGAAGCTATTGTGGCCCGCTTCCAGACAGGTTGTGAATAAAAGTCCTTCACATTATGTGGATACCCTGGAATAAATAATTCCTCTGTCACATCAACGCTATCAAACCATTTATCAATCACTTCAGAGTTTGGAACAAGATAGCTTTGTATAGGGCATATTTCAGTAGTCCCACCGCCAGGTACTTTCATGATGGGGGAAAAACCAATGTCTTTATGTTTACCTGTTGAAAGGTATATTTCAGACAAAAAAGTTCCACTAGGGTCAAAAGGTATAATCGCTACATCCACTCGAGGATAATTTACAGGGTGGATATAAAAAAGTGATTTTTCTTCATCAACCAATTGGATTGTAATTGAGTGACGAGTCACCATACCAGAAGTAGGCTCATTGACGGCAAGATTAACTACTACGTTATCAGGTATTGCTGACTCATTTGATAATGGCTTTAATGTTTCAGAATGTCGACCGGCCAGATTATGCCAAGCTGTAACAATAAAGTAGTTTGATCCGTGCTTATAGATAACTCCTGAACCGATTGAAAGCTCAGTCTTTTTATATCTCATCGTTAAATGAACGACAGAATTACTAGCTGCAGCCAAACTTAACTCCTATATGGTTAGCTGAGGTCGGCACAATATGCCTAGCAGCTTATTGAACTCCATTTTGGTGGTTTATAACACACCAAAATGGCGTATATTACATACCATGATAATTTCACCAATAATTACC
>NZ_JAKEVM010000143.1 GCF_022398475.1 Pseudoalteromonas shioyasakiensis
GAATAATAAGTATAAGGTGTAGGCCGTTTGCGAAAATAAGTCTTTATAACGAGAAACAACTCATTTTTTTCTTAAAACACGCAAAACAATAGTTTATCCTTAATCTATAACTGGTAGTAAAGGAAACTCCATGCCTGGCTCGCATAATAAAGCGCAATTACCTGCGAATCCAACTCTTAAAGAGATAAACTGGTATAAAAAACAAATAAACTGGGGCGAGCTGCCGCCTTTTTATCATATGGTGGCATCATCGGTTAGCGAATCTGAAGGGATTTTAGACCACGGTTTTGATAATGCCATTAAACAATTAATTGATCCACGCAACTGGAACCTTGATTTATTAGGTGGTCATGAAACCGACATGGGCGAAATTGTTTGTAAGCAAAAACCGCGCATTGCTTTGCATCAAAGCTTTACGGACCGAGGTTTCGAATTATGGGCCTACCCTTATGCTAAAGATGTTATGGTAGACCAATACATCAAAGACAATCGCTTTATGGAGTTTAAGGTGTGGGACCCGCACACCATGAAAAACCTTATTCGCTTTAACCAGCTTCATAAATTCATCGCTTTTTACTTTGAAAGAGGCGATAAAGCTGACAAAGCTTTAATTCTTCATGCCCATAAAGTAGCGCATAAAATCATAACTTTTTTACAACGAGAGTTGAACGTTGTTAAGCTAGATGGAGTCACAATAAAAGATTTCTATCAATTGTGCGAAAAAGACAGCCGAGCATGCAGCGACGAAATAGACTTAGCAAAAGTCATGTTAGGTGAGCAAATCAACAAGGAATAAGATGCGACTAAAATCAGCCTTTATTACACTGTGCAGTGCATTACTGACGTTTTCAATACTGCATAGTGAGCCGTTGAAGGCACAAACAAACTTTAAGCTGCCCGATTTAGGGACCTCAGCTTTACAGGCTTTGCCGATTGAAAAAGAGCAAGCGATCGGTGAAGTGATGATGATGCAAATTCGTGGCTCATCACCCGTTGTAAGTGATCCTGTTCTTGATGAGTACCTGACCACTTTGGGCCGTCGTTTAGTCGGAAACGCCAACGATGTGCGTTTCCCATTTTCATTTTTCTGGTTAAACAACGCTGAAATTAATGCTTTTGCCTTTTATGGTGGCCATGTGGGTGTGCATACGGGTCTTATCGCACAAGCCGATAACGAAAGCCAATTTGCCTCAGTACTTGGGCACGAAATAGCTCACGTAACACAGCGCCATTTAGCCCGCCGTATTCAACAGCAGCAAGATAACAGCGCGTTAACTATAGCAGGTATGATTGCGGGTATTTTAGCTACCGTTGTTGCACCTGACGCTGGTATTGCAATTATCTCAGCAAACCAGACACAAGCGGCGTTTAGTCAATTAACTCATAGTCGTGCTGCAGAACAAGAGGCAGACCGTATTGGTATGCAGACCTTAAATAATGCAGGGTTTGATCCTCGCCAATCGAGTGAGTTTTTAACTAAACTTGCTGCACAAATTCGCTACAAGTATAAGCCGCCAGCCTTTTTGCTAACTCACCCATTGCCTGAAAGCCGTGTTTCTGATGTACGCTTACGTGCCGAGCAGTATCCAAAACGACACTACTCCGATAGCCTAGAGTTTAACCTAGCTAAGAGCCGTGTAATTGCTCGATATCAGCAAAAGTCAAAAGCTGCAGAAGATTTATTTCGTAAATTAATGCGTGAAAATACCGTTCATAACGACACTGCACTTAAATATGGCTTGGGTATTAGCTTGTTGGACCAAAAAAAACTTGATGAA
The DNA here is from genome assembly GCF_022398475.1 of Pseudoalteromonas shioyasakiensis. Classification (GTDB taxonomy): domain Bacteria; phylum Pseudomonadota; class Gammaproteobacteria; order Enterobacterales; family Alteromonadaceae; genus Pseudoalteromonas. The sequence continues at coordinate 1,779 of NZ_JAKEVM010000143.1, forward strand.
GCAGCCAGCATTTTGAATCCATTGCTTGAGCAAGATCCAAAGAACTTATTTTATATTGATACCCACACAGACTTACTCATTGCGCAAGGTAAAGCGAATGAAGCAGTAGAGTTTTTAGCTAAGCTAGATATCGATAGACCAAACAATCAGGTGATTGCCTTAAACTATGCAAATGCCGCTATTGAAGCTAAACAATTTGACCTTGCTGAACGTATCTTAAAATCTTATTTATTAGCAAAACCTGAGAACAATCTTGCCAAAGAGCTCATTGCTGATGTCTATAAAAAGCAAGAAAATATGGCTTCCTACCATGAAGCGCATGCCGATGTGCTTGCCCAATATGGCGCTTATTTAAAAGCAGCTGATGAAATTCAAAAAGCACTAAACTTTGTTGAGCCTGAAGAGCTAGTTAAACAACAACGTTTAAAAGCCCTACTTACACAATACCGCCAATTACAAAAAGAGCTTGCGAGACTTTAAGTCTCGCGGCGCTTGCCCTAAAATAAGCCAAATTATTAAATGTGAGAACACACTATGTCTGTGACTATTTATCATAATCCACGTTGTTCAAAATCGCGTGAAACACTTACCCTATTAGAAAGTAATAACGTACAACCAAGTGTTGTTGAATACCTAAAAACACCGCTTAATGAACAACAAATCTCGACTTTAATTAGCCAACTGGGCTTTACTTCAGCGCGTGAATTAATGCGTACTAAAGAAGACATCTACAAAGAGCTTGAGCTTAAAAACGAACAAAACGAAGACAAATTAATTGCTGCAATGGCTGCCAATCCAAAACTAATCGAGCGCCCAATTGTTGAAAATAACGGCAAAGCTGCTCTAGGTCGTCCACCAGAAAACGTATTAAGCGTACTTTAATGGCTATAAACATTGTTGTGCTATACCACTCAAGCCATGGCTCTGTAGAAGCAATGGCACATGAGATAGCCGAGTCGATTGAGCAACACGGTGCAACCGCCTTATTGCGCACGTTTGTTAAGCGCCAGCCACACGATATTGTGATCAGCAAAGATGATCTAATTAATTGTGATGGCTTAGCCTTTGGCACCCCTACTCGATTTGGCATGATGGCCTCACAAGCTAAGAGCTTTTGGGAGACCACCAGTGATCTGTGGCTTAAAGGTCAGCTGATAGATAAACCTGCTTGCGTTTTTTCGTCATCAAGCAGTATGCACGGTGGTAACGAAGCTACCTTGTTGAATCTATCACTGCCGTTGTTACATCACGGCATGATGTTGCTTGGCGTGCCTTATGAGGTACCTGAGTTATTAGCAACTGAAACCGGCGGTACGCCGTACGGCGCGAGTCATGTGGCCGGTAGCAATAACAGCAATGTGTTAAGTAAAGACGAAATTAAAATTTGCCAAAGCGTTGGAAAACGCTTAGCACTGATTGCGAGTAAATTAAAATGAGCTTGGAACCTGAGCTAAATCAGCCTGTTGCCAAAAAACCAATTACAAAACGATTCCAACGTTTTGCACTGATTGGTTATATCGGCTTATTAGTTTTAATGCCAATTTGGCTGTTTTTAATTGCCCCAAGAGAAGGCCACAGTAACGCCTTTATCTTTGTTGTTTATATACTGCCTCTACTGTTACCGCTTAAGGGCATTATTCAAGATAAGCCTTATACCTACGCTTGGGCGAACTTTATCGTGATGTTCTATTTCATCCATGGTTTTACATTACTGTGGGTCGCACAAGAACAGCTAATTTGGGTATTACTTGAGTTAATCTTTGCGAGTCTGATGTTTATTGGCTGCACTTATTATGCTCGCCATCGCGGACAAGAGCTTGGCCTTAAGATACGCAAATTAAAAGAAGAGCTGGCCGAAGAAAAAGCCGCTCATGAACACGATAAATAATACCGATTCGTTTATCAAAAAATGAAACAAAAACGGCAACCTAGGTTGCCGTTTTTTTCATGTCACTTTATATAGTTTTTATGCGTTCACACCAACTCTGCTAAGGTGGCTAGTGCGACAATACTTGCCAGACCCACTTGACCAATTAAGCTAAATAATGAGAACAGCCTTAAAATAAACAGCCCCCATGGATGGCGAATATGCGGGTAAAGCGCACAGCGTTTCAAGCTTGTGGCAAAGAAAAAGCATAAGATCGAAACCAACGTAAAGCTCAGCGTTAACTCACTTTTAATAGCAATGCTATCGTCAAAAAAGAAGAACAACTGCACAGGTAGTAACACAGTTACAATCGCATGTAGTAAGTGCACTTTTTTAACGCGATCAAACTGCCCTTCTGGCGAAAGCTCTTTAATGCCAAAGTCATGCTCAAGGCACTTTACTAAGTTATCCGCTTTAATGCTAACTGCTAGTCTGTAGCAACTTAGACCGTCGTTGTTACGGACTCTAAAGTCATAGCCCGCTTTTAAAAGCAACACCAGTAAAGGTCCATTCTCGGCTAATACAGCGTAATGTAATGCTGTATTCCCTTTGTTGTCTTGGGCCTTCTTATCTTGATGTTCAAGTATTGTCTCAACAACATTCACATAGCCTTTTTCAGTAGCCCACATAAACGCTGTTTTACCGTTTTCGTCAGCTAAAGCACCTGTTGCGCCTTGCTCAATGAAACGCTTTGCCATGGTTTGTTTAGCATTTTCGTGGCTTAAGTGGGCAAGTAAAGCTTGTTCAAGTAACGATGCTGAATCAACATCAGGTGATACAAGTTTTAGTAAGGTGAAGTAATCTTCACCGTGAGCAACTTTTTCAGCCGCAAGCGCTGTTAATGGCTCAAGATCAGCCACAGAATCTGGAATAAAACCACTAAAACGCTCTCTAAAGTCAACTTCGGTCCACAGCTCTAATACATCGTCCGCAGACATTTTCGCACCGTGATTAAGTACATGCTCAATCACAGTAAAATAGCGACGATTGAATAACTGATGGATGAGAGTTATAGGGGTTTTAACGGCCGATTGAGCAAATGCGCTAGCGTACTTCTCTAAGCGCTGGCATAACATTAAAACAAGACTTTCAGGGGTGTAGTCGTTTTCTAAGAAATGCGTTTTCATAGCATTAATATAATGCAACGCAGCTTCATCAAACTCAGAAATATGTTGGAAATAACACTCTTCAAACGGTTCAAGAGGAGTCAACCAAGTAAGGTAGTAAATAGGCGGAAGAACCGTCGTACACACACCGTCATCTTCATTAGTAGAACGACATGCCGGCCAAGCTTCTAAAGCATCTAAAATATAGGCCCCGTTTTGCTCAGCTAATCCTTTGATTAGTAACGGGTATTCCTTTGGCCAAATCAGTACATTTTCCATTAAAAAAACACAACTCCGCTGCACATTATTCGATGTCTTATTAAGCAACTAGTTATAGCAAAATTTAACTGACAGTTTGCTTAATATTGCGACCAATAACACAGTATCTGAACAGATACTTTGGTAAACAAGAAAAGTAGCATGATTCTACCACAGAGGGTTACAGGTGCTAGCGCAAAGTAGGTGATTTTTAAAGAAAATAGAAAAGCAGCGGCACATGGACGGTACTCACTGCTTGGTTGGAGACTGAAAGTAGCTAAAATGCTCGATGAGGTGAAGGTAATCGAGCTTTAAGATAACTTACTTACTTGCTAATTCGTGTGTCACTTCATCAATGCCAACTTGGCTGATGCGCTGTAAAACTTCTTTTTGCTTCGCGCTTAACAGTGAAATGCCTTCAGCAACAATATCGTATACTTTCCACTGCTTATCTTTGCCTTGGCGTAATTTAAAGTGCAAATCGATGGCTGGCGCATTGTCATCAACAATTTGCGTTTTAACTGTTGCATAACCATCGTCGATGAGTTGTGATTGATCAAAAATAACTTTTTGGCCTGTGTATTTCATTAGTGCGCCGGCATAAGTTACTGTTAAGTAATGCTCAACCGCAGCAATAAAATCAACGGCTTGGTCACGGCGTAGGCCTTTAATGTGCTTACCTAAAAGCTTATACGATACAAACTTAATATCCATGTGCGGCAATAAGCGTTTTTCTACAATGTTCGCCATTGCTTCTGAGCTTGCATCGCCTTTTGCATTTACATTTGCGATATCAACAAATAAATCTGCTGTGACTGATTCTAATAGTTGCTTAGGCGAGCGGTCTTCACTGGCAAAAGCAGTTGCAGTAAAAAACGCAGCTATAAGCAAAAATGAGTTAACTAGTTTGGTCATCGTGTTCACCTCTCAACGAAAATTTTCGCTAATATACCGATATTAAATCCATAAAAAAAGAAACAATCCGACACCGTTTTAATGCCAATTAAGCACCAATCGATTTTTCCCATAGTTTTCAGTTAATTGCTAAAAAATATGAGAATGTGCACAGCTTCTGTGTTTTTACGCACATTGAAAAGTTCTTACCTCCGCCCTTATCTACTTGCTCACAGTCATAACCAGAAGTACCGAGATGAAACTAAAACACCCACTAAAAGCACTTATGTTAAGTGTAGCCGCCCTACTAGCAACACCAACTTATGCTGCTTCAAACCATGGCTATGCCGTTGATTACATTCAAGGTGAAGGGGATGTAAAAGGCTTAAAACTGGCCTACCAGTACCATATACCCAATGAAAAGCTGCCCTTTCAACACGCCCGTTTGTACTTCGAGTCTAGTTTTAATATTTGGCAGTATGGCAAAGACAACAAACATCAAACTAATATCGTGTTAGCTATGTCTCCGGTGATCCAATACCCTGTATTTAATGTGAAAAACATGCCTGTTTATGTGGAGTTTGGGATCGGGGTTTCACTGTTAGATGACACCCATTTTGCAGGTAAAAACGTTAGTACTCACTATCAGTTTGAGGATAGGTTGGGTTTGGTTGCAGACCTAGGTGAAGACTCAACCTTAGCTCTTAGGTATTTACATTACTCAAATGCGGGGTTCAAAAGCCCTAACCCTGGCCTTGATTTTATTTCACTGTCTTATGCAAGACGATTTTAAGTGCTACTATATCGCTGTGTATATCGGCAGGATTTCAAGATGGAAACTTGGCAAATTATAGCCATTGTTGTTGCCGTATTTGGTGTAGTAATTGGTAACCTTATGTTGCTAAAACATGCAGCAAAAATGGACTTCAAAGTGCCTAAAAGCGATGTTAATGAAGATAAAAAAAGCCCTGATGAATAATCAGGGCTTTTCTTTTATAGACTTCAGCTTAGTTTACACTAACCAATGTGCCATTAAGACAATCACCGGTAATGTTACTAAGGTTCTTAAAATAAAGATGAAGAACAACTCGATAATATTAACCGGGATTTTGCTACCTAAAAGCAGTGCACCTACTTCCGACATATAAATCAATTGCGTCACACTCATTGCAGCAACGATAAAGCGTGTTACATCACTTTCGATACTACCAGCGGCAAGAATCGACGGAATAAACATATCAGCAAAGCCAACCATAATTGTTTGTGCGGCAGCTTCAGCTTCTGGTACTTGTAATAGCTCTAAGAATGGTACAAACGGCTTGCCCATATACTCAAAAATTGGCGTATATTCAGCAATAATCAAGGCAAATGTGCCTACAGCCATAACCACAGGTAATACTGCAAATACCATATCAAATGCGTTATGTAAGCCTTCTTTTACTGTACCAGCAAAGCCCGGTGCAGTGCGTGCTTTAGCAAGCGCCACATCAAGTGAATGAGAAACTAATGTTTTACCTTCAGGCACTGACTCTGCGTCTTTATCAGGCTCTGTTCCATCTACATAGAGATCTTTTTTAAAGCGTAGCGGTGGTAAACGAGGCACAATTAGCGCTGCGGCTAAACCAGCTAAACACACTGTTAAGTAAAACGGTGCAAAAAGGTGCTCAAGCTTTACTTGACCAATCACAACTAAACAAAAGGTAATTGATACAGCTGAGAAAGTGGTACCAATAATGGCCGCTTCGCGCTGCGTATAATGTTTATCTTCATACTGACGAGCGGTCATCAAAATACCCACACTGCCATCACCTAACCAAGATGCTACACAGTTAACCGCACTTCGGCCTGGCACACCAAAAAGTGGGCGCATAACTTTAGTTAATAAGGTACCGACTAGCTCTAACAAGCCGAAGTTTAATAATAATGGTAATAGTAAGCCCGCTAAAACAAACACAGAAAACAATACTGGCAACAAGTCGTTTAACACCAGTGCACCGGTATTACCGGAAATAATCATTTCTGGCCCTTGTTTAGTGTAGGTCAGAACGATAAAAACCATACCCAGTAATCGAACACTCAGCCACAGCCAACTAACATCAAATAAATGTTTAATTATAAAGAACTTAAGTAATGGCTGCGGTTTAAACAACTTTATCACTAAAGATAAAATACCGGTGATACAAACAATGCTGGTAATTAAACCCAGTGCAAATGGGCCAATCCACTCTTGCACTGCTTTTGCCATAACAGCAATCGGAATGGTCATTGCTTCACCTATGGGTACCGGCGTCATAAACAAGAAGACACCTATAAGTGAAGGAACGAAAAAGGTAAACAAGGTTCGCAAGTCACTGCGATTTGCTGTGTTTAAGTTAGACATATTTTCAACCTGTAAAAACCACAAAAAGAGCGGCTAAGCTCTTTTTGTGGTGGTTTTGACTTTTTTAATTATTAAATATTGATACCGCGCTGACGCAGTGCATTTTCTAATGCTTGCTGGAGGTCATTCATTGTACCAGGCTCTAATGTCGAACCTTCAGAGTCCATCCAAGTTAAACTTGTGCCGCCATCATTGGTGCGGCTAACAAGAATTTGGTATTGGCCATCTTCAATCGGAAGTTCAGATAATTCTTCGCCCCAAATTGAATCCCATACGCTTGACTCAGGCTTTTTGTAATCAGCCGTGATCAAACCACGCTCTTGGTCAATCTCTACGATAGTGAAAGATAAGCGCTCTAAGAAACCTGAGAAACGATCAAACACCATGTTGTAATCTTGCTCTGTAACCAATGCCGCATTACCTTTGTTATCAAAGCCCATTTCTAATGAAATAATGCCTTGTTGTTTACGCATATCAACTTCAAGTTGACGGTAACGATAATCAAACTCAGCAATCACTTGGTTTAATGCACGAACTTCAAGCTGTTGTTGTAGTAACGGTGTTAACGGTACTGAGTCACTTTTATAATCAGCAAGCTTAGAGGTTAACGAAGCTGTACGCTGATGCGACTTTTCTTCAATTGTGAAGATAAAGCGCTGCTGTGATACTTCAGTTTCAGTTTCCCAGAACCAACCTTCTTCAGGTTTAATAATGGCATACCAACCTGTTTCAATTGAATTAGAGGCTTTGTCTTCTTTTAAAGCGGCGGTATTTTTTTCTGCTAGAACAGCTTTAATAGAGTCCCAGATAAATACATCTAAATCTTCGATACCATCGTTTTTATCAAAGTAGACACGTGCTTCTGTGTCACCTTCTTCAACCCAAGTACCTTGAGCAATGGTAATTACTTGCGCTGGCGGACGATAGTTTTTAGCTTCAGGATTGTTGTCGTATTGCGCAACATCCATTTTATAAGTTGGATCTTGAGCTGGTTGCGCTAATCCTGCTGGAGCTTTCACCGCTTCATTAGCACGATAATTGCGTTTGTGGTGCGCTTCATCGGTAAAAACACCGCACCCTGTTAAACTTACCATTACGCTTACAGCAAGCGCCTTTGAGATCCAATACTGCACAGATATTTCTCCTTAGCAAACCCTTAATTTTTTTAACAAATATATGAGTGGGTAATGCCGATTTGGTTCACTGTAAAATCACTTTTAACTTTACATTTATTGTTTTTATGCAAAAAACCCGAATAGATTGGGCTAGCGTAACGTATTTGATTGCTTATCGCCTTGCAAAATTTTAACTATGGTACTTTCTGATGCCCCTAAAAACAAGAAAGAGCGCACTTTATTCACGGCTTAATTAATCGCCGCTATCGTTAACGGAGCAAATTATGTTAAACTTCGCCGCCGTGCGGTATTAAACTCACGTGAAATCAAAGCTTATTTAAGCTTATATCCATTGGTATTGTTATTTACTAGGTATTTAAAATTCCATGACTGCTTTTACAAATCATCAGATAGTGCTCACTGCGATTGGCGAAGATAGACCCGGTATCGTTAGCGAATTAACTCAGTTAGTGAGTGATTGCCATTGCAATATAATTGACAGTCGCATTGCTATTTTGGGCAACGAATTTACCTTTATCATGCTATTAGCAGGTGATATGTCGGCAATTAGCCGTATTGAACATACATTGCCAACTAAAGGTATGGAGCTTGGTCTTTTAACCATGATGAAACGCACAGCAAGTCATGTTGCATGTGAATTTTGTGCCGGTTACACCCTCGAATACACAGGTATTGATACACCAGGAACATTAAGTAAAGTTACGCGCTTTTTTGCTGATAACAACATCAGCATTTGTTCTCTCAAGTCAGACACTTACGATGAAGATGACGAGCTTAAAATGCGCTGCGAACTCGAGTTTAATATTCCTGTTGAAGTCGATATTGATAACTTTAAAGTGAGCTTTGAAGATCTTTCTCGTAGTTTGAACGTAGATTATATTTTCAGACGCATTCGCTAAGGAGCAAAGCATGAAAACAATTAATCCATTACAAGCAGGTGATACAGCCCCTGCTTTTAGCTTACAAAATCAGAATGACGAAACTATCGTGCTAGCTGATCTTTTAAAAGAGCAGCAAGTACTGGTTTATTTCTACCCTAAAGCGTCAACACCAGGTTGTACTGTACAAGCAGAGAACTTACGTGATGAAAAAGCTGAGCTTGCTAAATTTAACACGCGTGTTGTGGGTATCAGCCCAGATCCAATCAAGCGTTTAAAGAATTTTGAAACCAAAAAAGAGCTTAACTTTGATTTACTAGCCGACGAAGATCACGCAATTGCTGATGCTTTTGGTATTTGGGGTTACAAGAAGTTTATGGGTAAAGAATACGAAGGAATTCATCGTATTAGCTTCCTTGTAGGCCAAGACGGTAAAATCAAACACGTGTTTGATAAGTTCAAAACCAAAGACCATCATCAGGTGGTGTTGGACTATTTAGCGCAGAATTGATAGTTACGAGTTACGAGTTACGAGTTACGAGTTACGAGTTACGAGTTACGAGTTACGAGAACATAGTAAAAAAGCGTTGCCATTGTGCAACGCTTTTTTGTTTTTAAGGCCACTGACTCAATTGACAAACTTATATAA
>NZ_JAKEVM010000144.1 GCF_022398475.1 Pseudoalteromonas shioyasakiensis
CTTTGTAACTATTTTGTTTTTAACCTTCTGAATAAAAGGGTTTTTATAAATTTTGTGATCTTTATTCAGGATTAGTTTAAGTATTCTGTAGTAGATTTGCAAAAGTGCTTTTGGGTGTTTATGCGTAATTTATGAATAAACGTCGTGTTTTTGGCTGTTTTGGTTGCTTTTAAGAGCTATTCTAGTGACTTATTATTAAGGTGAAAATATGCGTAAATGTGTTGATAAAACCTAATATGGCTAAAAAATAACTAAGCAAATTGCTTTTTACCGTTATTTGCCGCTAATTCACAGCAAGAGCGTTGTCAGTTTATAACTGACTAGATACACTAGATGTAACTTTTGGCCATGATTGTGGTCAATAAATGCAAGTGTAAAAAATATAACAAATTACATAGAAATCTATTTTAGGAGTTTAACGTGGGATCAGGGCTTAACTTTTTAGATCTTATTCTAGAAGCCAGTGTACTTGTCCAGCTAGTAATGTTGGCATTAGTCGGTATGTCGGTAATGTCATGGGCAATTATTTTTCAACGTAAAAAAGCGATTTCTGATGCACTTAATGGCGCTAAGCGTTTTGAGCAAAAGTTTTGGTCAGGTATTGATTTAAGTAAATTATATAACGAAGTATCTGCTCGTCCTGGTGGTGCATCAGGTGTTGAAGCATTATTCGTTGCAGGATTTAAAGAGTTTGCACGTCATAAGAAAAATACATTTCAAAGTGCAGGCATCGTAATGGAAGGCACACATCGTTCAATGCGAGTTGCGCTATCGCGCGAAGTTGAAAAGCTTGAGTCTAGTTTATCGTTTTTAGCAACAGTGGGTTCAATTAGTCCTTACATCGGTCTGTTTGGTACGGTATGGGGTATTATGAACGCATTCATCGCGTTAGGTGAAGTTAAACAAGCAACGCTACAAATGGTAGCGCCAGGTATTGCCGAAGCGCTGATTGCAACTGCAATGGGCTTATTTGCTGCAATCCCTGCTGTAATTGCTTACAACCGTTTTGCCAATAAAGTAGAAAAGCTTGAAGGTAATTACATTAACTTCATGGAAGAATTCGCCAATATTTTACACCGCCAAGCAGCTGCGCAAATAGAGGCTAAAGCGAATGTATCAGCGTAAGAAACGTCGCCCTGTAGGTGAAATAAACGTAGTACCTTACATTGATGTAATGTTGGTACTACTAATTATATTTATGGCAACTGCGCCACTTATTACCCATGGCGTAAAAGTGGACTTGCCGAAAATGGAAGAATCGGATTTAGTTGATACTAAAGATACACCGCCTATCATTGCGTCAATTGATGCTGAAGGTAAGTACTATGTAAGTATTGGTACTGACCCAGAAGCACCAATGGAAGCGCTGGATGTTGCGGCGGTAATTAAACTTCAACTGCAAAAAAATCCAGATACACCTGTGATGATTAAAGGTTCTGGCCGTGTTTCTTATCAAGAAGTACTGCTGCTTATGGACTTTTTGAAAAATGCTGGTGTGCCTTCAGTGGGTCTTATGACCGAATCATTCGAGGGGACGAAAGGCTAGTATGGGTGCATCAGTAGTAAAATCGGTTCTTTTGCACCTTGCAATAGCAGGTTTATTAGTAGCAACAGCTAATTTTCATATGCCAGCGCCTAAGGTGATGGAAGTAACGCTGAACCCTGCTTTACCAGAGCCTGAAAAAGCCGTTGCCGCAGTAACGGTTGATCAGCAAAAGGTTGAGCAGAAAATTGCCGAGCTTAAAAAGCAAGAAGAAGCAAAAAAACGAGCCGAAGCAAAACGTATTCGTGATCTTGAGCGCCGTGCAAATGATGCACGTAAGCAACGTGAAGCTGAAGACAGACGCCTTAAAAAGCTAGAGCAGCAACGCCGCGCGAAAGAGAAAGAAAAAGCAGAAGCAGAAGCACAAGCGAAGAAAGCACGTGAAATTCAAGAGAAAGAACGAGCTAAAGCGCAACAGGCTGAAAAGCAAAAGCAAGAAGCTGAAGCCGCAGCGAAAGCTGCAGCTGAAAAACGTAAAGCTGAAGAAGAAGCGTTAAAGAAAGCGGAAGAAGAGCGTAAGCGTAAAGCTGCCGAAGCTGAAGCTGAACGTAAACGCAAAGAAGCTGAAGCAGAGCGTAAACGCCAGCAAGCATTGCAAGAGCAAATGCTACAAGAACAATTAGCTGCTGAGCAGGCTGCACGTAATAAAGTGCGCCAGCAACAAGTAGTGGGCGAAGTTGAAAAATATAAAGCGTTAATTATGGCGCGCATTCAACAAAACTTCTTAAAAGATGAGAAGATGAAAGGTAAAGAATGTCGTCTTAATATTCGTCTTGGTTTTAATGGCTTAGTGACTCAAGTAAAATCACTGGGCGGAGATACCTTGGTATGTGAAGCTGCAATGCGCGCGGTGCGTATGGCAGACACACTTCCAGTATCACCAGACCGTGAAGTATTTGAGCAACTTAAAAATATTAATTTAACAATAGCGCCTCAATTTTAAAGGAATGATATGTTTAACCAGATAAAAACAGCATGTTTTATTGTATTACTGGGCTTTCATGGCATTGCCAGTGCTGCACTAGAAATTGTGATCACCGATGGTATTGACGGTGCACGTCCAATTGCGATTGTACCTTTCCAGTACAATGGTGTAGGAACTATCCCTGAAAAATTAAGCTCAGTGATTGCAGCTGACTTAATGCGTAGTGGTAAGTTTAAGCCAATTGACGTGAACACAATGCCGCAGCTTCCAGCTACTGACACCGACGTTGATTACGGCGCTTGGGTTAATAAAGGCGTTGAAGCGGTTCTTGTAGGCCAAGTAGAGCAGCAAACAAATGGCCGTTACTTAGTTAAGTATGAGCTTATTGATGTTATTCGTGGTCAAATTACCGGTGGCGAAACGCAAATGATGAGCAATGGCCAATTAGTTAAAAGCCAAGATCACATTTTAGACGCGCGTGAAAGCGTAATTGCTGAAACAGGTTTTCGCCGTTACGCGCACCGTATTAGTGATGTAGTTTATGAAGCGCTTACGGGTGAAAAAGGTGCATTCTTAACGAAGATTGCTTATGTGATTGTTCGCGAAGAAGAGCCTAAGCCATACCAGCTTGTAGTTGCTGATTACGATGGTTTTAACGAGCAAGTGTTACTTCGCTCTAAAGAGCCATTAATGTCACCAGCGTGGTCACCTGACGGTACTAAGCTTGCGTACGTAACATTTGAGAATCGTCAAAGCCAAATTTATATTCAAGATTTATACACAGGTAAACGTGAGCTGATCACAAGTCACCCTGGTATTAATGGTGCACCGCAGTTCTCGCCTGATGGTAAAAAGTTATTATTAGTGCTTTCTAAAGACCGAAATGGTGCAACAGAAGTATATGTTTTAGACCTTGCAACTCGTAAAGAAAGACGCCTTACAAACCACCGTAGTATAGATACTGAACCATCTTGGTTCCCTAATGGGCAAGATATTGTGTTTACGTCTGAAAGGGGTGGTAATGCCCAGATTTATAAGTTAAATTTGCAAACTGGTAGGTCAAAACGCATGACGTTTGACGGAGATATGAACCTAGCAGGTTCGGTTTCTCCAGACGGAAAAGAATTAGTGATGGTGAACCGTACCAACGGTCAATACCATCTTGCTAAGAAAGAGCTAGCTACAGGCGCGTTCCAAGTATTAACTAGAACTCGCTTAGATGAATCACCGAGTATCGCTCCAAACGGCTCGATGATTATCTACAGCACGCTTCATAATAATAAACAGGTGTTGGCGTTAGTTTCTATGGACGGTCGCTTTAAAGCACGCTTACCTGTGCTAAACGGACAAGTAAAGGCACCAGCTTGGTCGCCTTATTTACAGTAATTTTACTGGTTTACTCAATATAGGAATCAATTAAATGCAACTTAATAAAACTTTAAAAGGCCTGCTAATTGCTGTGCCAGTGATGACATTAGCGGCGTGTAGCTCTTCTTCAGGTGTTGACGAAGGTGCTGCAAACCAATCTAACCAAGGTATGGTTGAGCAATCAAACAACACTGATACTGTTGAAGTTGCAACGCTTACTCCAGAGCAACAAGCTGAAGAAGCACTTCGTGAAAAATACGAAGCGTTACGTCAAGAGCAAATCATTTACTTTGGTTTTGATAACGCAAAAATCCAAAGCAAATATGCTGAACTATTACAAGCACACGCTGAGTTCTTAGTACAAAACCCTTCAGTTAAAGTTCTAATCGAAGGTCACGCAGATGAGCGCGGTACGCCTGAGTACAACATCGCACTAGGTGAGCACCGTGGTCAAGCAGTAGAAAAATACCTACAAAGTTTAGGTGTTTCTGCTAGCCAAATGTCAGTAGTGAGCTATGGTGAAGAGAAGCCAATGGTTAAGTCTCGCACTGAAGAAGCGTTCGCGAAGAACCGTCGCGCAGTATTAGTTTACTAATAAAGAGTCATTATGAAGCCGAAAATTATTTTGGCAGCAATGATCTTAAGCGGGAGCACCCAGTTATGGGCTGCTCCCGCTCCTGTTTCAGAAGCTGCAAGCTCGCAATCGAGCATTGAGAAGCGTTTAGTCGCTTTAGAAAACATGATGAAGTCACGTAATTTATTGCAAGCTGAGCTTCAGCAGCAGCTTAATATTTTACAAGACGAAGTGAGCCAAGTACGTGGTATTACTGAAGAGCAAAGCTATAAGCTTGAAAAAGTATTACAACGGCAGCGTGAGCTTTATCAAGAGATTGAGAACCGTGTAAGCCAAGCTTATAGCCAGCCTGCTGCAACACAAACTCAACCTACTAACACTTATACGGATGTGGGTGCATCACAGGCAATCAGTTCAGACTTATCTGAAAACGAAGCCTATGAGCGTGCTGTAGCGTTAATCATGAAAGATAAACGTTATGAGCAAGCAATTCCTGAGTTCCAAACATTCTTAACTACTTACCCTAATTCAGTGTATGCATCTAATGCGCATTATTGGTTAGGTCAGCTGTTAACTATTCAAAACGATCAAGCTGGTGCAACTGAGCACTTTAAAGTTGTTGTGAATGAATACCCTAATTCTAATAAGCGCCCAGATGCGATGTTAAAGTTAGGAAACTTATTAGCGGATCAAGGTTTAGGCGAGCAAGCCCTTAAAACCTTTAATGATTTAATTAATCAGTACCCAAGTACTACCGCTGCTAAATTAGCCACAGAACGTCTGTCGCAAATGTAGATTTGACCTGATTAGACTGCTTTTTGACATAAGCGGTCTAAAATTAGGCAACTAGACATAAAAACTTAAAAAAAGAGATATTTTCTGTTGCACTCAGCATTTAAATAAGTATTATAAGCGCCCGCAGCAGGCGATTGGTAACAACAGCCAAAATGCGGAAAAAAGAGCGGGTCATTAGCTCAGTTGGTAGAGCAGTGGACTTTTAATCCATTGGTCGATGGTTCAAGTCCATCATGACCCACCATTCTCTTAGAATGGTAATCTTTAATCGACGGATATACGTATAGCTTTTATAAGCAATTAGAGCGGGTCATTAGCTCAGTTGGTAGAGCAGTGGACTTTTAATCCATTGGTCGATGGTTCAAGTCCATCATGACCCACCATTATTTGAATGGTTCTATATCGGCGGATTTACGCAGCTTATTATAAGCATCAGAGCGGGTCATTAGCTCAGTTGGTAGAGCAGTGGACTTTTAATCCATTGGTCGATGGTTCAAGTCCATCATGACCCACCATTCTTTTTGAATGGTCTTATATCGGCGGATTTACGCAGCTTTTTACAAGCATCAGAGCGGGTCATTAGCTCAGTTGGTAGAGCAGTGGACTTTTAATCCATTGGTCGATGGTTCAAGTCCATCATGACCCACCATTCTTTTTGAATGGTCTTATATCGGCGGATTTACGTAGCTTATTACAAGCATCAGAGCGGGTCATTAGCTCAGTTGGTAGAGCAGTGGACTTTTAATCCATTGGTCGATGGTTCAAGTCCATCATGACCCACCATTCTTTGAATGGTCTTATATCGGCGGATTTACGTAGCTTATTACAAGCATCAGAGCGGGTCATTAGCTCAGTTGGTAGAGCAGTGGACTTTTAATCCATTGGTCGATGGTTCGAGTCCATCATGACCCACCATTCTTTGAATGGTCTTATATCGGCGGATTTACGTGTCTAAATTTCCAGAGCGGGTCATTAGCTCAGTTGGTAGAGCAGTGGACTTTTAATCCATTGGTCGATGGTTCGAGTCCATCATGACCCACCATTCTTTTCGAATGGTCTCATATCGGCGGATTTACGCATCTAAATATCCAGAGCGGGTCATTAGCTCAGTTGGTAGAGCAGTGGACTTTTAATCCATTGGTCGATGGTTCAAGTCCATCATGACCCACCATTCCTGATTTATCTTTTCTTTCTAAGTTATCCTTTATTTATCTTAACAGCTCACAGCAATACTGTTCTTTAGCTTAAGATTCTCGTATAATTCGCGCCATGAATGCACTGTGGACTAAGTGGTCGAGAAATGAGTCTAGCTGAACAAATTATGCCTGAAGATTATATCTTCCCTCCAAAGCCAGCTCCGTTATCAAAAGACGAGCAAGCTGAGTATAAGGCGCGTATCAAACAATTATTAAAAGACAAGAACGCGGTTCTTGTTGCCCATTATTACACTGATCCTGAAATTCAAGCACTAGCTGAAGAAACAGGCGGTTGTGTTGCTGACTCGCTAGAAATGGCGCGTTTTGGCGCTAAGCACGACGCAGATGTAATTGTGGTAGCTGGTGTTCGCTTTATGGGCGAAACAGCAAAAATCCTAACGCCAAATAAAACGGTTGTTATGCCAACGCTTGCTGCAACTTGTTCATTAGACGTAGGTTGCCCAATTGAAGAATTCTCAGCGTTTTGTGATCAGCACCCTGATCGCAAGGTAGTAGTGTATGCAAATACATCAACAGCTGTTAAAGCGCGTGCAGATTGGATTGTTACTTCTTCATGTGCCCTAGAAATCGTTGAGCACCTTGATGAGCAAGGCGAAAAAATCATTTGGGGTCCAGATAAACACTTAGGTTCTTACATTCAAAAGAACACAGGTGCTGACATGATCATGTGGAATGGCGCCTGTATCGTTCATGACGAGTTTAAAACCAAAGCACTAAAGGATATGAAAGCCTTACACCCAGATGCGGCTGTATTGGTTCACCCAGAGTCTCCTGCGGAGATTGTAGCCTTAGCTGATGCAGTTGGCTCAACAAGCCAACTAATCAAAGCAGCGCAAACTATGGACAACAAAAAGTTCATCGTAGCGACTGACCGAGGCATTTTCTACAAAATGCAGCAGTTATGCCCAGAGAAAGAATTCTTTGAAGCACCAACAGCAGGTGAAGGCGCAACTTGTAAAAGCTGCGCACATTGCCCGTGGATGGCAATGAATGGCTTAAAAGCGATTGAAGAAGCACTGACAGACCCAGAAGGTAAAGAAGTGTTTGTTGATATGGACTTGCGCGAAGGCGCATTAAAGTCGCTTAACCGTATGTTAGATTTTTCAGCAACGCTTCAACGCTAAGAACGAATTGACTATACAAAAGGCAAGGTGTTTACCTTGCCTTTTTTGTTTGATTACTAATCACTTAACTGCACTATTTTAAAAAGCCCTTGCGTCTGTAGGGTTGTTTTCATACTATAACGCCGCGCTAAACTCTAAGCGCCTTAGGTGACGTGTCCGAGTGGCTGAAGGAGCACGCCTGGAAAGTGTGTATACGGCAACGTATCGAGAGTTCGAATCTCTCCGTCACCGCCATTTCTAATCTTATAAGCTAACTTTAGTCATTTACAAATACTTTTAAATCGCATTTTTAGCTTGTCTAATTATCTAAGCTGTTATTTCTTTCACACTCTTTCCAAAAAGACTGTCCTAATACTCTATTTATTTCTTCTACTGAAGTGAGGCCTTTTGAAAGTGCTTCTAAGGCTACTTTATATAAAGATCTCGCTCCGCATTTAGCTGCAATCTCTCTTAACTTACTGGTACTTTCTCCAGCACGAATTGCATCGGCTAGTTGATAATCAATAGTGATTATTTCGAACAGAGGAATACGTCCTTTGTAACCAGACTGATCGCAGTCATCGCAACCTGATGGCGACATAATATTTATATCAGGAAAGATGCTTTTAAAACGTTTACCATAGGTATCTGTGGACAACGGGCCACTTAGGTTACAACTAGGGCATAGTTTTCTAATTAATCGCTGCGCTGCAACACCTTTTAAGGAGTCTGCAATAATAGGACGTGACACACCTAAACCTATTAACCTTGAAATAGTCGTAATTGCATCACTAGTATGTAAGGTGGTCATCACAAAATGCCCAGTTATTGCAGCGCGAAAGGTCATTTCTGCCGTTTCTTCATCGCGAACTTCACCCATTAATATTACATCGGGATCTTGTCTTAAAATGCTTCTGAGGGCGCTGGAGAAAGTGAGGTTCTGATGTGGGTTAATATTAACCTGGGCAATACCTTCAATCTCATATTCAATTGGGTCTTCAACGGTGACAAGGCATTTTTCCGGAGTGTTTAATTCTTTTAGAGCAGCATAAAGCGTACTTGTCTTTCCTGACCCAGTAGGGCCTGTTATTACAAAGATACCTTCGCTACTTTGCAGTAAGTTTTTAAATGTATTGAGCTCTTGCTGTTGTAAACCAATATCATCTAACTTATTTACAACAGATTTAATCAGTAGACGGATGACTACTTTTTCTCCCCCTTTAACTGGTAGTGTCGATACCCGTAGATCCACATCCTGACCTTTGAGCTCTAAACTAGCACTTCCATCTTGTGGAACCATTTTTTTTGCTAAGTTAAGGCCAGATAATGCTTTTATTCTTTGTACTATTGGAATAAAAACTTGTGCTGGTAATTCTGATATGACCCTTAACATGCCATCTATTCTGTAACGAATTATGCCGCCATTATTAAAGGGTTCAATGTGAATATCACTGGCTTTGAATATAAACGCTTCTAACAGCATTTCGGATACAATTTTAACTATGGCTGAGTTCGAAGAGTCGGGCTCATTTTGTTTTGTTCGTGTGTTGAGTTGGTTTGATTTTATAATAATGTCATTTTCAGATAGCATTTGCTCCTGATAAAACATTTCCGTCCATTTTGCTATGAGCTCGGGTGATGCCAATACCGACTTAACATGAAGGGTCGTTAAAAATTCAACCATTGATTCCATATCAGTATCAAATGGGTGAGGGGAAGCTACTGTTAATAAGCCATTTGTAAAGCCTAAAGGAAAAATTCCATACTCTCTAGCTACTTTAAGAGAAACATAATTAAGCAATTCTTCTGACATATCATCAGGAGGTTTTGCTACATCTAACTGGTAACTTTTTGCAATCATTGCTGTTAACACTTTGCTGTCGACTTGCAAAATTGCCTCTGCACTTTTCCATGCTGAAATGGCTGACTCACCGTTATACATTTCTTCAATACTAATATTGCTGTTAGTCGATTTTTCAATGCAAAATCGTTTTAGCCAGTTAAAAGTGGCATTACTTCTGTGTACCTCATTTTTATCAATCATACTCATTCCATATATATTTTGTCGTCTTTGGCATCAAACGTGATTGTTGAATCACCATGTGGAATGGTTAAGCGAAAATGTTCATTGGTAATTTTTTCATAAGTTACATCCATGACAGATGCGATAGGGCTTGGTAAATCGTCTGGCAGTTCTCCGTAATTTGTGCGGTAATGTTCAACATCTTCTGCAATCATTAATAATGCCACTGAGCTGCCTGTTTGATAATCTCTGTCGTAATTTACAGGGTGGGTTTCATGGCCAATTAGTAGAGTTTTTGCTAACAAAAATCCAAAAGCAATATATGCGGCATAAGGAAGCCAGCTAGGTAATACAATGGAAGCTCTATTTTTATTTCGTTGATTATTTTGCGTTTCATCCATCGCTTCCGCGATACTTTCTTGCCATCGTTTATTGGTTGAAATCATTTTTATCTTCCTAATTTTTTAATCATGATGCCCATGCTGTTGGCCTATATGTTGATCTGGATGTTTTACCCAGCCAGGAGGCCAATTCAAGTTAGAACCAGCATTGCTTCGACTGCCCGACTCTGAATCACCATTGGTACTAGTTTCTGTACTTGTACTCGTTTGGCTACCTGTGTTGCTATCTCCACTATTTCTATCTGGAGGTTGGGTGTTACCTGTGTTACTTGCGTCAGGAAGTTGAGTATTACCTGTATTGCTAGCATCAGGTTGCTGATTAGTCCCTGCATCAGTTAATTTTGGTGGTTGATTTATTTTGGGAGGGTTTGTATTTGTTTCTGAAGGTATTAAATTGGTTTGGTGAGTCTCATAAGGTGTTGCTAATGCAATAATCATCATATTAGGAGTCACAAAAGAATGTTTTAATTCAGTTACATGATCCAAGGCATTGAGTACATTCAATCCGTTTTGACTATTTGCTTTTAAAAATAAAACAGGAAAAGCCTCATGACCAGTAAAATTAAAATAACCAGAGTGATTAACTAACTGAGCTGAAAATTGAATACCAAACTCTTCTGAAAATTGATTGGCAAGCCCAGGTAAATAGCTTGGGGCTTGACCAAAGCTTGAACTCGAAAGCTGATTTGGCTTTGCTAATGCATCAGGTGAAGTTGCAATAACATCCTGATAAGCAAGGCCAATAGAGTGGATTCTATATAATAAAGTGGCTGCCTTAGATTCATTTACATAGCCTTGATAATTAGGCAAGGCGATTAAGGATAAGATCCCTATAATTGAGATGGCTACCATAAGCTCAACTAATGTGAACCCTTTACTTTTAAAAGAGTTGAGCTTTATCAAAATCGTTGATTTCATTAATAC
>NZ_JAKEVM010000145.1 GCF_022398475.1 Pseudoalteromonas shioyasakiensis
CCCTAACGGGCCTTTTTCAATATTCAACATTAAATTTTAACTCTGATATTGTGAATTAGTATTACTTAATCTCAACACGTTGTGAGCGCATAACGACTTCATCATTTAATTCAATACCGATACCTGGCTCTTCTGATACTTGGAAGAAACCATTTTTAGGTTGTGGATCTTGAATACACAATTCACGGTTCCATTTTTTAATCGCATAGGTGTGATGTTCGTGAATTAAGAAGTTAGGAATTGCGGTTTCTAGGTGTAACGAAGCTGCAGTGGCTACTGGGCCGCCACACACGTGAGCTTGAATACGCACATCAAAGATATCAGCATAATCACACACTTTTTTAGTTTCAGTGAAACCACCACACAGGCCTAAGTCTGGCTGTAATACATCAATACTTTGATCTTCTAAGTAAGGACGCACACCCCAGCGGTTATACAAACGTTCACCACCTGCAATTGGCACCGCTACTTTGTCAGCAACTTTTGCATGTAATGAATGATTTAAGTAATTCACAGGCTCTTCGTAATACATACAATCGAACTCTTCAGCAATTTCACCAATTTGAATTGCTGATGTTGCGCCAGGTAAACTGTGACATTCAAAAATAATGTCAACTTCGTCACCGACTGCTTCACGAATAGCCTGCATACGCGCGCGATATAATTTCATTTCTGCACGAGAAATAATATTAGTGCGGTCATAATAAGTATTGCCGTTTTTATCGTACTGGATTGGGTCAACTTTTACCGCATCATACCCTTCAGCCATCGCCTTAAGCGCTGCTTCTGCGTATTCTTCTGGGTGAACAAGCGCTTTAAATTCGCTGTCCCAGTCAAACTGTAATTGTGATGCATAAGTACGCAGCTTATCGTTAACTTTACCACCTAATAGCTGGTAAACAGGCAAGCCTAATGCTTTACCTTTAATATCCCAAAGTGCAGTATCAATGGCGCTCATTGCTGCATATACAACAGGACCACCACCTAAACCCCAAAAGCTTTCGCGTAGCATTCGTGACCACAGTTTTTCTGTTTGAAATGGGTCATGACCAATTAAAAAGGCATCAGCCATTTCTTTAATCATTGCCGCAGCTGCGCTATGACCTAAATCATAAGCCAGACCCGCTTCACCCACACCGCTAATACCTTCATCGGTGTGAATACGCACAAAAACAGGTGTCCAAGCAGGTCTGTCTGGACAATGAATATCGAACACTTCGACGCGATTAACTTTCATGGTTACTCCTTACTGAGCAAAACTAGGATCAAGACGATAAGCTTTACGCAACATGGCTGGCCAAGCTAACTGGCCACCTGTGCTGCCGCTATGCACGACATTCGCTTGATTATAAATATTATCGATAATAGGTTGTGGTACCGGGATTGCCGTTTGACCACTGGCTTGAATAGCCAATTGAATTTCACAGGCACGCTGCAAATCATAAAATCGCATAAAGGCATCTCCCACTGTTGGGCCAACAGTTAAGCCACCGTGGTTAACCAATAGCATGTGATTAGTGGTGCCTAAATCATCTTGCAAGCGCTTTTTCTCATCACTGTTTACCGCTAACCCTTCGTAGCCATGATAAGACAATGATGGCAATGAGAACATTGAGTATTGGCTAAGTGGTAACAGGCCTTTTTCTTGCGTTGCAACGGCGATGGTTTCTTTTGTGTGTAAATGAATAACACAGTGAGCGTCATCACGAACTTCATGAATAGCGCTGTGAATAGTGAAACCAGCCGGATTAATTTTAAATGGCGTGTCATCAAGAATATTGCCTGCTAAATCGACCTTCACAAGGTTTGATGCCGTCACTTCATCAAAACTAAGACCAAATGCATTAACTAAATAATGATCTGTGCCCGGTAAACGTGCCGATAGGTGGGTATAAATTAAATCCCCCCATCGAAAGTGCTCAACTAAACGGTAACATGCTGCTAAATCAACACGAAGCTGCCATTCTTGTTCAGATACTTTATTTTTTAAATCGAGTTTTGGTAAGTCAAACATGGAAAACCTTGTATATGTGACACTGCACAAATAGATGTATAGAAGTCTAAATTACTATTAATGGATGATCAATAGGTGATACAAAAAGGCCACATCAATTGATGTGGCCTTTTCACGCTAAAATGGTGTTTATTTTACTTGTGATAAGTAATCAGCAATTGCAGCCATTTCTTCTTCAGATACGTTTGCAACCATTGCTTTCATCGCAGCAGCCATACCGTTGCTACGCGCACCTGATTTAATGTCTTTCATTTGTGCTAGTAAGTACTCTTTATTTTGACCATTTAATTTAGGGTACTGAGGCATGATAGGCGCTTTACCTTCTGCACCGTGACAAGTTTGGCAAAGCTTAGCTGTGTAAAGTGTTGCACCATCCGCAGCCATAGTGTTGAAAGATAGGCTTGCAGCCATTGCAATGCCAGCCCCACATAAAATTTTCGTGATCTTGCTCATTTGTATCTTCTCTTTTTTGACGGGTTATTAAACATTTTCTTTAGTGTAGACCATGATTTAACAATATTGCACCCGAAAATTGTAACGGCAATAGAAACAGTCACTACCAAATTAAATCATCAGGTACTTCAAAATCAGCATACGGATCATCTTCATCCTTTTGCTTATCTTCAGGCTCAACATGGAACACTATGTAGTCTTCGCTGACTTCAGCGACTTTTCGTGCTGGTTCGTCTTCCAGTACAAAAAATTGGCCTTCTAAAACACAAATTGCTAAACGGCCACCAGCTAGGGCCTTTTGTGTTTTTTCGTTTACTTCGAGCTCTTTCACTTTATTTTGATAAGTGAAGTTAAATGTACGGTCACCACGAATTTCATCTTGATTGTGATGCTCTAAAATCTGCTTAACGCGCGCTACTTGCTCACGTTGCTTTTGCTCTTCTAAACGCGCTTTATTAAGCTCGTCGGCTTTTTTCTGCTGCTCAAGCTTAGTCTGCTCAATATGCTTTTGCAGATCGCTAGGATTACTCGTGGCGCCTTTCTTTTTTTTCTTTTGCTGTTTGCGCTTTTCAGATTTGGCTACTTTAGCTTTATGTGCCGTAGTAAGACCAGCCTTAAGTAATTGATCTTGTAATGACCCCATGACGAAATTCCAATTTATTAATGCGTATTAGGGTTATTTTAATCAGCTCTGCCAACAAATAACAGTACTGAGCCCACTTGATTCACAGCAATCGAGTATATTGATGTGAGATTAACACGCGATGAAATCATGACATATTGATTTAACGCAAGATTTATCATTTTAGTCGCCTTTGAACTTGTAAAAAAACCTGTACCCGATAAGCTAGGGCTTTTCCTCTTGGGAGCTAAAAATGCAGCTGCGACATTTGTTACTTTGCTCTGTGTTTATTTTCTTTGTTTTATACGCCCCACAACCCTTACTTGGATTATTTGCCAGTCATTTTTCTGTATCGCCAGCCACTGCTGGTAGCTTAATGACCGCAACTATGTTGCCACTAGCAATTGCTCCTTTAGTGTATGGCTTGTTTTTAGCTAAGCGAAACCCACTAACAATTCTAAAGATTGCCATGTTTGTGTTAGCAATCAGCTGTATCGCTTTTACTTTAGCACCAAGCTTTGAGTTGCTATTACTGGTTCGTTTTATACAAGGGATCACCCTACCCGCAGCGCTCACTGCCATGACCAGTTATATTGGTGTGACTTTTCAGGCTGACCAATTACAACGTAATATGACACTTTACATTGGCAGCACCATTGTTGGTGGCTATTTCGGACGTATGCTCGCCGCCTTGTTTACTGACTTTTTGAGCTGGCAAAGTTTTTATTATGTGATTGCGCTTGGGTTAGTACTATTTGCACTCGCCATTCCTAAATCAAACAAAGGTGCGAGTATTCATGCTGCAAAGTCTCCGCTGTTGTATCTAAAGCAATTAAAAGATCCGCTGGTATTAAAGCTCTACGGAGCGGTGTTTTGTATGTTCTTTTGTTTTGCGGCACTGTTAAATTATTTACCTTTCATTCTGCAAGACAGTTTTGCTATCACTAACACCCGAGACATCGGACTGGTTTACAGCGGTTATTTGCTTGGTGCACTAGCTTCCATAGCCACACCTTGGTTGTTACGAAAGTCATCAACACCTTGGCGTTTACTAACCTGGGTTTTTGTATTTTATAGCCTGACAATGGTGCTATTGATGAGCCAACAGTTATTACTTTTTGTTATTGCTTTTACTGGCTTTTGCGGTGCAATGTTTGTTATCCACTCAAGTGCCGCTCCACTGGTAAATAAAATCAGCAGCGCACCTGCAAGTGTCACCAATGGCGGTTATGTATCGTTTTATTATAGCGGTGGCGCATTAGGTTCATTATTGCCAGGGCTGGTATATCAGCAACACGGCCAAGTTGCCTTTATGACCGTGCTACTTTTAGTCTGCTTAGTGGGTTTAAGCTTAGTTTATTTGGCAGGTAGAAATACGATACGCGGTTGATGCCCGGTACTTTCAAAAAACAGCTCTAAGTCATCTTTTTTCATCAGCCAAGTGGCGGTATTTTCAAAAGGGTGACAATGAAAAAGCTCGTTAAACCAAATTTCTTGGTCTAGCCAAAGAGTGACATTATTTTGCTTATCGTTTAACAGTGCCAACATAGAAACACAGCCCGGTGGCACTTTAAGATAACGCGCTAATCGCTCATCAGATGCAAACCCTAAACGCGATAACCCCTGCTGCTGAGCAATGGCTTTTAAGTCGAGTTGTTTGTCGTGAGCGGTGATCACTAAAAAGTGGCGCTTACCTTCGTTATCTCGTAAAAACAGGTTTTTTAAACGTGTGCCCGGTCTATCGAGCATAAACTTATCGGCATCTAAGCTGCCGTGTAATGGTGGATGCTCAATCACATCATAATTAATATCTAATTGAGCTAGCGTAGCAGCTAACTTGCTTTTATCTGCATACATTTACAAACAACGTCCTCGTAATTGCACACTTAAATCACGCCATAATACTTCGTCAATAACGTGTTTATCGTCGCAGTATTGTCGTTCTTTAAGCTCTTCATTTAATAATTCAACCGCTTGGTCTTCCAGCATAAGTTTTAAGTTGCTCGACTCTTCAAATACTTCTTGCTCGGCAAAATCTTTAAACTGCCTGCGTGTCATTGGCTTATCAAGATTAATCGGGCGCCTGCCCTGTGCTTTAACTGACACCACATAGGCAAAAATTTTATTGCCTTGCTCATCATTTTTTTCGTAAAACTGCTTATTATTGATTTCAAAAGGAGGTGCTTCTTGTTGGCTTGCGCAACCAGCAAGTAAAACGACCAAAAGCCATGCTATTTTTTTCATTATTGGATGAGCCTTGAACAGTGAATGCGCTTTAGTCTACCAAAAATAAAACAACAGAGTAAAAATTCGATCATTTTAAAAAAAATACTTGACCAGAAATGCAAAAATATTTAAAGTTCACCCCGCTTGAGACGCAAGACTTAAGCATCCTGTATTTTAGGAATGTGGGGCTATAGCTCAGCTGGGAGAGCGCCTGCCTTGCACGCAGGAGGTCAGCAGTTCGATCCTGCTTAGCTCCACCACTTTCCTACCTCTCTTTAGGCAATCTGCCGAATCCTTAATAAAAACCAATAAATTCTAAATTAAAGCGACTTTATTAGTCTTTCTGCTGTCTTCGTTTTATTTTAAACACAAAAAAACCGAGCAAAGCCCGGCTTTTTAAGCAATTACTTTTTAGTGATTATTCACGAATTTGCCCTTCGCCATTCACTAAGTATTTTTCAGTTGTAAGTGACTCTAGACCCATTGGACCATAAGCATGTAGCTTAGTTGTCGCAATACCAATCTCAGCACCTAAACCTAACTGTGAACCATCAGAAAAACGCGATGACGCATTAACCATTACCACAGATGCATCCACACTGCGTTGGAATAACTCAGCTGCAGCTTGGTCTTTAGTACAAATCACTTCAGTGTGGTTTGAACCAAATTTAGCAATATGATCAATGGCACCAGCAAAGTCAGGTACAACCTTGATTGCGATTTCTAAATCTAAGTATTCTTCACCAAACTCGTCGTCAGCAAGTACTGTTGCATTATCAAAGTACTCGGCAGCTTTCGCATCTGCATTTACTTTTACGCCTTCTTGACGAAGAACAACTGCACACAGGTTTAAAAACTCATCAGCGATATCTTGGTGAACCACTAAGCCTTCTAGGGCATTACACACACCAGTACGCTGAGTTTTACCATTTAATAGTAAATTGATTGCTACATTCAAATCAGCGTCTTTATCAACATAAAGGTGACATACGCCTTTAAAATGCTGAATCACTGGAATGGTACTGTTTTCTGTTACAAAATTAATTAAACCTTCACCACCACGCGGAATGATTAAATCAATTGTGTCACGCTGTTGCATCAACTCCATGAGTAGACCACGGTCTGGATCTGGGATTACTGAAATCAACGCAGCTGGTAAACCATGCTTTTCAAGTACTTTATGCATTACGCTCGCGATTGCTTGCGAGCTACGTAGTGCTTCTTTACCACCACGCAAAATAACACCATTACCCGATTTAAAGCATAGAGCGCCTGCATCAGCCGTCACATTTGGACGTGCTTCATAAATCATACATACAACACCCAATGGTACGCGCATCTTGCTGATCTTAATACCATTTGGACGTTCTGAAATTTCACGTAATTGACCAACAGGATCATCAAGGCTAACAATTACTTCGATGCCTTCTGCCATTGCTTCAATACGCTCATCGTTAAGCGTTAAACGGTCAATCATCGATGCAGCAAGGTTGTTATCACGTGCTGCCGCTAAATCGCTTTCGTTCTCTTTGATGATAAAAGCTTTGCTTTCACGTAGCGCCTCTGCCATCTCAGTTAAAACTTGATTCTTAGTAGCAGTATCAAGTAAAGCTAACTGGGTTGCAGCTTTTGCAGCTTGACTCGAAATATCCGTAATTAAACTCATGACTTCTCCAATAATGCGATATCTTTTTCTGAAACAACTGGGCCGATTGAATCTTGCATTTTTTCGCTAAATTCACTTTGCTCGTTGTCAGCAATAAAATTCAATAAACAGCTACTGTAATTCGCTGTGGCTTTTGCTAGACGCGTACCATCATCACTACGGACTAAAATGGTATCGCCTACGCCAAATTCTCCGTGTACTGCAACGATTTCATCGCTACGAATACAACCGTCTTCATCTTCTAATGATTCATCAAATGAACCTTCAACGACAACCTCACCTTGCTCATTTGCTGTGTGAGTCATCCAATGCACTGCTTCTTGCATTGGTTTTTCGTATGGTTTGAAGATAGTACCTGGGTTGTCACCCGCTAGCAGGCGGTTAAATGTCTCTTCTTTAAAACCATTTAAAATAAAGGTTGTAATACCATGTGAAGTGGCTTTTTCAGCCGCTTCAATTTTTGTTTTCATACCACCTGTACCAACGGCACTGGTTGCACAACCGGCCATGGCATAAATTGACTCATCAATGCTTTCAATTTCAGGTAACAACACTGCATCTTCATGTAAATTCGGGTTTTTGTCATAAAGACCATCAACATCCGAAAAAATCATCAATGCATCTGCATCCGCAGCTGCAGCAACCATTGCCGACAAGTTATCATTGTCACCAACTTTTAAATCGTCGGTTGTTACCGTGTCATTCTCATTGATGATAGGTAACACACCATGCTCAAGTAAGGTGAAAACAGTTTCACGAATACTTGTGTAACGCTCACGGTCACGTAAGTCACCATGAGTTAATAAAATCTGTGCTGATGGGAAATCGAAGAAGCGATCCCACATCGCCATCATTTCTGTCTGACCGGCAGCAGCCATTGCTTTTTTCATCGTCACTGAACGCTTTTCTTGTTCAGGGAATAAATGCGAACCAGCAGCTACCGAACCCGATGATACTAAAATAACTTCGATACCTTGCGCTCGACAGCGAACGATGAACTGTGCAATGGTCAGTAAATAACGTGAGCGACACCCGTCTTGTTCGGGTGCGATTAATGCGCTACCTACTTTTAGTACTATACGTCGCCAATTTAACTTTTGCATAACTGTTCAACTTTCCATTTTACTATCTGTTCAGTGCCAATTTGCCACTGATTAAAAGACTCGCGCTTAGCTTTACTAAACGCACTGACTATTATCACTTTGCCAAACCACTTATCTATGCACACGACTACGCCACGCAAGTACTGCGATTAGATATAGCACAACTTTTATTCAGTCAGTAGACCAAACGGTTATAAACCATAAGTTGATAAAAAAAGATAAGTGTTGTTTATGTATCGCTGTAAAAAGCTGTGTGCGGCTTTTATTAATAACAACATACATAGAGCCTATACAATCTGGTACACCAGCAGATAGGGTGTAGATTGTATGACCGAGATTTAGCTGCCACGATGGGAGCTAAACATTGACCAGATAATGAACTTATATTCTATTCAACACGTAATAAATATGTACTGAACAACTTAGAGCTCATTTCTATTTAATTAGAAAACAAAGCGTATAAAACACTAATAATGTCGCAAACAAGTATCTTTTCAAAAAGCTAAGCTACAAAGAGTGTCTTTAAAGCCAATAACTATTTAGATATCAAATTGTTTGAACACGAACTATAATACGGGAAATCAGGGGCAAAGATCAAGTGCAAAAAGTAGTCATAACTTTTATACTTACCATAAACATAGAAAATATACATTTATTAACAGTACCTTAGGCGCGCAATTTTATTGTGTAATAATTTTTGATGAGCCTAGCAGGGTTTAATTTCATAAACACACCCAAAAAGTATTAATAACGACTAAAATCGTATTTGAAGCAACGAGTTTGCTTGTATCCATGACGGTGAGTAGGCTTTAATAGGCAAGCATTATTTTAATAATGTCAGCAACTAATGACGTGATTATCTAAGGCGTTGGCATTTTAAATTGTAGTAACTAAAGGATAATTCATTCTATGTCAGCAATTTTTATAGCAGGGATCGCCTTGTGCTCAGTATTGGCACAATGGATAGCTTGGGCGTTTCGTGTACCGGCTATTTTATTTTTACTACTAACAGGTTTAATTCTCGGGCCTTTTAGTGGCGTGTTAGAACCAGATGCACTGTTGGGAGATTTATTATTCCCAGTGGTTTCTTTAAGTGTGGCCGTGATTTTATTCGAAGGTTCACTCACTCTGCACTTTCGAGAACTCAAAGGGATTGGCAAGGTAGTTCGTAACCTTTGTTCAATAGGCATGATCACAACTTGCTTAGTAATAAGCCTAAGTGCCTATTGGATTTTAGAACTTAATTGGCGTGTTGCCGCTGTACTTGGTGCGGTACTTGTTGTTACTGGCCCTACGGTTATTGCACCGCTATTAAACTCTATGAGACCAAACCAAGACATAGACCGTATTTTACGTTGGGAAGGCATCGTAATAGACCCTATTGGTGCCTTGTTTGCTGTATTGGTATTTGAAGCTGTTATGCTGGTAGGCCAAGGCGAAGTACTAAGCCATACTATTATCGCGTTATTTAAAACTCTCGGTGTAGGTTTAACCATTGGTGTGGTTGCAGGCTGGCTTACAACGCTGCTTATTCGTAGAGAATGGCTGCCGTTTGAGTTACACAAGTTTGGTATTCTTGCCTTAGTACTCATTAGTTTTACGGTTTCAAACCACCTAAGCCATGAATCTGGCCTACTCGCTGTTACCGTGTTTGGTATTTGGCTTGCCAACCAAGACGAACTTGAAATTGACTCTGTACTTGAGTTTAAAGAAGACCTTTCGATGATCTTGATTTCATCGTTATTCATCTTACTTGCTGCCCGCCTACAGTTATCAGACTTAATGATGTTACATAGCGATGTGTTTATTTTCTTAGCCATCGTGTTATTCGTAGCCCGTCCTGCGTGTATCGCAATATCGACTTTTAAAACCGATTTACCACTTAAGTCTCGCTTAGTTCTGGCTTGGATTGCGCCAAGGGGTATTGTTGCAGCGGCGGTTGGTTCAGTATTTGCGTTAAGTATGGTGGAAGCTGGCATTGCCGATGCAGAGAAAATTGTGCCACTTATCTTCACGGTGATCATCGTGACTGTGGTACTGCAAAGCCTGACAGCAACGCCATTAGCAAAGTTATTAAAAGTACGTCAGCCAGCGCCAAATACCATTTTGATTATTGGTGCAAACCATGTGGCCCGTGCCATTGCTTGCGGCTTAAAAGATCAAAACATTCCCGTGCACTTATCTGATCCTGCATGGGAGAACTGCAAAATGGCACGCATGGATGGCTTACCTTGTTACTATGGTAATCCACAGTCAGAGCATGCTGAGCGTTATTTACCATTAACGACGATTCGTAGCGTACTCGCGCTTTCGCCTAACCGTCACCACAACGCATTAGGCGTGCAGTATTTCTCGCATTTACTTGACGAAAAAGATGTATTTTCACTGCGTTCTTCAACCAACCACGCTAAAGCAAATAAAGACAGTGCGACCTTCTTATCGCGACAAATTCTGTTTGGCGACAATGGCGCTTATGCGCGCTTAAGTAGCTTAATTGCCAAAGGCGGCAAGGTCAGTGCAACACGTATTTCTGAAGAGTTTAGTTGGGAGCAATACAAAGACGTTAATAGCGAAGCTATCCCGCTGTTTATTTTAAATGGTGAGAAAAGTGATGATGACGATTCACCTATTAAAATTCGCCCGTTCACTACAAATATGGAAAAACCTCCACAAGTAGGTGAACGTATTGTGGCACTTCAACCGCCTAAACTATCGGTGCTAAAAGACCCGAATAACGGCAAACTAAAAGAAAATAAAGAAGAGAAATAAAAAAAGGCCAGCATTAGCT
>NZ_JAKEVM010000146.1 GCF_022398475.1 Pseudoalteromonas shioyasakiensis
GTATAGACTTTAGACCTATTATGGAGTTAGCAAATCTAACTTTTATACATGCAAATTACAGTAATAAAAATAGTCTGAAAGCAAGTGATTTTAAATCAAACGTTTTCATTTATTATCATTATTAGGAGCTAGTTCTAATCTATTTCAATTAAAACAGACCCTGTAACAGATTCTGTGTAACTGCCACTTAGTTAATATGTCTTTCGAGGCGTTCCTCGAATTCGATGATAAATCGACTCATCGCCTGACGCCAGTTTTGAATGGGCATTGTCCATTTTTTACTGGCATCTTTAGTCGCAAGGTAAACCATCTTTCTTGCCGAGTCATCACTCGGGAAGATTTTTCGCTTCTTAATCGCTTTCCTAATCACACTGTTAAGCGACTCTATCGCATTGGTTGTGTAGATTGCCTTTCGAATATCCTCAGGATAATTAAAAAGCGTATTTAGATTTTGCCAATGATTGCGCCATGATTTTGTAATCTGCGGATACTGGCATCCCAGGCATCACCGAAGCGCTCTAATTCAAGTAAGGCTTCATCTTCTGTAGCTGAACGATAAACGCGCTTGAAGTCTGCTGTAACGGCCTTGTAGTCTTTCCATGAAACATATTTCAATGAATTTCGCACCATATGCACAATACACAGTTGAATGTTGGAATGTATTGATTGCATCAGGAAAGCCTTTTAGGCCATCAACACACGCTATGAGGATGTCTTCTACACCACGCTGTTGAAGTTCGGTCAGCACATTTAACCAGAATTTGGCACCTTCATTCTCAGCAATCCACATTCCCATCAACTCTTTATGGCCTTCGGTATTTATTCCAATGCAAGAAAAGTGGACTTGTTGATAACCCGTTTATCTTGGCGAGCTTTAACGACGATACAGTCTAGGTAAACAATAGGGTAAACAGCGTCTAAAGGGCGAGATTGCCATTCAATTACCTGGTCAATAACCGCGTTCGTGACACGAGACAGCAACGTAGGCGATATCTCAGCACCATACCATTCATCAAATGCACTGATGATTTCACGGGTACTCATACCCTGCGCGTAAAGCCAGAGGATTTTATCGTCCATGGACGTAAAGCGGGTTTGGTTCTTTTTGACAAACTTTGGCTCAAAGGAGCCTTCACGGTCACGAGGTGTATCGAGTTCAAATTCACCATCTTCAGTTTTAACTCGCTTAGTACTTTTACCGTTGCGACTGTTTGTAGAAGTTGATTTATGGTGCTTCTCATAACCTAGATGCTCATCCATCTCTGCATTTAGTGCCGCTTCAACGGTGATTTTTTGAGCATCTGGCTAAATTCGTTTAGGTCCTCAGGGGTTTTAATCCCTTTGGCGGCTTCTCTTGCGAAAGCTTAAAGTTCTTTTTTATTCATGTTCATCTGCTTATCCTTAACCCATCTATAGGGTAATTTGAGATAGGCAATTACACAAAATTAGTTACAGTCTCTTAAAACATTATTATATACCCATTAATTATAAGTATTTAATAGTCTTATTCATAAATGAGTTACTCAGTCTTCTCTTTAAATTCACACAAATCTTCGATAATACAACTGCCGCATTTAGGTTTTCGAGCCGTACACACATAGCGGCCGTGAAGAATCAACCAATGATGCACATCGACTTTAAATTCTTTAGTTACCACTTTTTCTAATTTTTGTTCTACAGCAACTACATCTTTACCCATAGCAAACTTAGTGCGGTTAGATACGCGGAAAATATGCGTGTCTACGGCAATTGTTGGCCAGCCAAAGGCACAGTTTAAAACTACATTCGCGGTCTTTCTGCCAACCCCCGGTAATGCTTCGAGCGCTTCACGATTCTCTGGTACTTCTGAGTTATGTTTATTGACCAGAATCTCACACATTTTATAGACATTATTGGCTTTAGAATTAAACAAACCAATGGTCTTGATGTAATCGCGAAGGCCTTCAAGGCCTAAATCAAGAATCGCTTGAGGCGTGTTAGCAACAGGGAATAGCTTACGGGTGGCTTTATTAACACCCACATCTGTAGCTTGTGCTGATAAGGTAACCGCAACTAATAATTCAAACGGGCTTGAGTATTCAAGCTCTGTTTCTGGGTGCGGGTTTTGCTCACGTAAACGAGATAAGATCTCATAGCGCTTTTCTTTATTCATGGTGGCGTAAAGCACGCAGTGACGGTGCGTGCTCTCCTTTAAGTTAAACTTGTCACTCGGGCTCTAGGGCCTTTTTCTGCTTCTGGAGTAACAACTTGCTTAGATTTTATTTGTGTATCAATGACATTTTTTGCAGCAATCAATAAACCAAGCCCTAAAAAGGCACCCGGTGGTAAAATTGCCAATAAAAATTGGTTATCAAAACTAAATACTTCAATTCGAAGTGCAGCAGCCCATGGGCCTAATAATAAATCGGCGCCATCAAATAGCGTACCTTGACCAATAAGCTCTCGCATTGCCCCTAGCACCACTAAAACTAACATAAAGCCAAGTCCCATCATCAGGCCGTCAAAGGCTGAAAGTGGCACGGTATTTTTAGAAGCGAATGCTTCTGCGCGACCGATAATGGCACAGTTGGTAACAATCAGTGGAATAAAAATCCCCAGTGATTGATAAAGTCCAAATGTATAGGCATTCATCATTAGCTGCACGATGGTTACAAAGCCTGCGATGATCATCACAAAAACAGGAATACGAATATCTTTAGGTACCCAGTTACGCACAATCGATACGGTGACGTTAGAACCAACCAGAACCAATAAAGTTGCTAAACCTAGGCCTAATGCATTGGTAATCGTAGAGGTAACGGCAAGTAGTGGGCACAAGCCTAATAACTGCACAAGGGCAGGGTTATTGGCCCACATGCCATCTTTAAATAAAGTTTTAACTTGGCTCATTACTTGGCTCCTTGACAGATGTTTGGCGCAGCAAACAAGTTATCAAATTCAGCTTGGGCAAACAGCACAGCTTGTTTTACTGAGCCGACAACGGCACGCGGTGTAATGGTTGCGCCAGTAAACTGATCAAATTGGCCACCATCTTTTTTAACAGCCCAGCGGCTATCATCTTCACCCAGTACATTTTGGCCTTTGAAAAGGGTGATCCAGTCTGATTTTTTGACCTCAACTTTATCGCCAAGGCCCGGTGTTTCTTCGTGCTTAGTGACACGAACACCCGCTATTTCACCATTGGCAAAAACCGCCGTTAATAAGTTGATATCGCCACTATAACCACTTGGTGTTACATGGCGCATCACTAAAGCGTAAGGCTTATTGTCTTTGTAAGCACGATAAATAACTTGCTCTGGGCGTGGACCTAAGCGCTCATCGGTGATCACGACACAATCTTTGTATAGTTGATTGTCATAATGATGGGCATCAAGTACTTGTTGAAGTTGCTCTGCAAGTTGTTGCTTTTCTTGCTCTTCAATACGCTCAGCAGTCAGGCTATGAGTCAGGGCCACAGTGCCTGTGGTAATGAGCGCAAATGCTGTAAGAATAGCGCCGTTTTTAGTCATTGAGGAAAGGATCATTATTTCACACCATGGCCGTAAGTACGTGGTTTCGTGTAGTAATCAATTAAAGGTACCGCCATATTTAAAAGCAATACACTAAATGCCACAGCATCAGGATAACCACCGAAAGTACGAATTAAGTAAACAAGTAGACCAATTAACGCACCGTAAATTAAACGGCCTCTATTCGTTGTTGATGCAGAAACTGGATCGGTAGCAATAAAGAATGCCCCTAACATTGTTGCACCACTGAATAAATGAAATACCACGCCTGGCTCTGTGCCAGGAGCTGCAATATAACCAATACCACTGCACACGGCCAATGAGGCAAAAAAGCTAACAGGGATATGCCAATTAATGATTTTAGCTTTTAATAAATAAAGCCCCCCGATTAAAAAGCCGAGGTTAACCCAGCCCCAACCAAGGCCAAACCAGTCATTAAAAAGAGGCTTACTCATGCTCTCAGCCACCGTTAGGTGATGGGCGACATCTGTTTTAACGGTATCAAGCGGCGTTGCCATGGTTGTGCCATCAATCGCTACACGTAATTGATCAACACTAAAACCAGCGCTGGTAAAGCCATTGAAAATAACAGACAGTTGCTGTGAGAAGCTTATCGGAGATGCAAGTAAATCACTAACAGGTAACCAGCTTGTCATTTGCACCGGAAACGATACAAGTAGTAATACATAAGCTGCCATAGCAGGGTTAAATAAATTAAAGCCAAGGCCGCCATAAAGCTGCTTTACAATAACAATTGCAAACAAACAGCCAATTACGATAATCCACCAAGGCGCTAAAGGCGGAATACTCAACGCCAGTAATACGCCTGTTAACCACGCACTACCATCACTGAGTGTTTGCCAAACTTTGCGTTTACGAAGCATCAATACAGCGGCTTCACAGGCGCTAACTGTAATTAGCGCGAGAACAAGCTGAATTAAAACAGCGCTACCAAAAAAGAAAACTTGCGCGATTAAGCCTGGAATACACGCAGCAATCACTGTCATCATTAATCGGCTTAATGATTTATGGCTATGATTATGCGGCGAACTCGCCATGGTTAGTTTCATGACTTATCGTTTCCTTCTTGTTGTAACTTTTTCGCTTTAGCTCTTGCAATGGCACGAGCGACCGCTGCTTTTTTCTTATCTTCGCTAGACTCAGGTTCATCAACCTGCGGTTTTGAATCATCAAGTTGTTCTGATGATTCGTCACTCTGCGCTTGCTCTTTAGCGGCCTTTTTCGCTTTGGCTCGAGCTATGGCAGCTGCAACAGCGGCTTTTTTCTTATCTTCGTTAGATTCAGGTGCGTCAGCCTGTGGCTTGGCATCAGCCTCATCATTTGAATCATTTATTTGCTCTGAAGAATCGTCACTCTGTGCTTGCTCTTTAGCGGCTTTTTTCGCTTTGGCGCGAGCGATAGCGGCAGCAACGGCGGCTTTTTTCTTATCTTCGTTAGATTCAGGAGCGTCAGCTTGTGGCTGGGCATCTGCCTCAGCACTTGAATCATTAGTTTGCTGTGAAGAGTCGTCACTCTGCGCTTGCTCTTTAGCTGCTTTTTTGGCTTTAGCACGGGCGATAGCAGCTGCAACAGCAGCTTTTTTGTCATCAACTGGCGCGCTATCTTCTTCAGCTTCAGTTTGATTCTCAGCAGCTTGTGCTGCTTTTTTCGCTTTAGCACGGGCGATAGCAGCGGCAACAGCAGCTTTTTTGTCATCAACTGGTGCGCTATCTTCTTCAGCTTCAGTTTGATTCTCAGCAGCTTGCGCTGCTTTTTTCGCTTTAGCACGAGCGATTGCAGCAGCAACAGCAGCTTTTTTGTCATCTACTGGTGCGCTATCTTCTTCAGCTTCAGTTTGATTTTCAGCAGCTTGCGCTGCTTTTTTCGCTTTAGCGCGAGCGATAGCAGCTGCAACAGCAGCTTTTTTGTCATCTTTTGGCGCAGCGCCAGTTTCAGCAGAAGCGTTATCTTCTGCAGCTTGAGCAGCTTTTTTCGCTTTAGCACGGGCAATAGCGGCAGCAACCGCAGATTTTTTATCGTCTTTATCGACGCTTTCTTCACCTTGCTCTAGTGCTTTTTGCTCTTTGTATTTACGTGCTTGTTCTTTACGCGCTGCACGCTCTTTAGCTACTTCAGAGTTATCAGGCTCAAGCTCAGCACCTTGCTTTTTCGCTTTCGCACGGGCAATAGCTGCTGCTACGGCTGATTTGCTGTCTGTATCATCAGATTTAGCTTTAACTCGGGCGAGTGCATCGGCCACTTTTTGTTTTTCGTTATCTGACTTAGTAGCTGGCTTACGTTTGTGGCGGTTTTGACGCTCTTCTTGCTCGCGCTCTAATCGCTCTTTACGTGCTTCAAAACGCTCTTTTGCGCGCTCTGCTTTGATTTGCTCTGCTTGCTGCTCTTTTATCTCTGCTTTAGCAACACGATAGTACTGTACCAAGGGAATTTCACTTGGGCATACATAAGCACAGGCACCGCATTCAATACAATCGAATAAGTTGTGCTCGTTGAGTTTGTCGTATTCTTTTGACTTAGCGAACCATTGTAATTGCTGAGGTAACAATGAAGCAGGGCAGGCGTCAGCACAGGCGCTACAACGAATACAGGCTTTTTCATCACCCGGCTCAGCAAGTTCTTGGTGATCTGGCGCTAAAATACAGTTCGTTGTTTTAACGACACCAATGCGAACTGTTGGCAGGGTAAAGCCCATCATTGGACCGCCCATGACCACACGTTGCTGTGGAACCGGTGAAAAGCCTTGGCAGTCTAATAAATGTTTAATTTCGGTGCCTAGTAAAGCCCACACATTACCTTGTTTGTGAATGGTGTTACCGGTTACCGTTACTACACGTTCTATCAGTGGTTTACCTTCATATACGGCTTGATTTACCGCAAACAAGGTACCGACGTTTTGCACCAACATACCAATATCGGCAGGAATACTGCCATTTGGGACTTCTTTGCCCGTTAGCAGTTTAATTAGCTGTTTTTCACCGCCAGAAGGGTAAACCGTTGGCACTGTTTGTACTATTATGCTGTCGTTATGTTGTGCAGCTTGTTTCATGGCTGCAATGGCATCGGGTTTATTATCTTCAATACCAATAATTGTCAGCTGTGGACTTAACAGCTGCTGCATTAATTCAATACCGGCAATTATGCCATCGGCATGTTCGCGCATTAGCATGTCATCAGCGGTAATATAAGGCTCACACTCAACGGCATTAACAATTAAAAACTCAATGGCTTTACGGGTATCTGCTTTTACATAGGTTGGGAAACCTGCGCCGCCCATACCGGCAATACCACTTTGATGAATAATATCGACAAGCTCATCATGGGAAAGTGCTTTAGCATCAGGCACAGGGTTAAGCTCGCACCAGTTATCTTCACCATCAGGTTCAATAATTACGCTAAGCTCAGGCAGTGCTGAAGGATGAGCAGAAGGCATTGGGCAAATATCGCTGATCAACCCTGATGTTGGCGCGTGCACAGGCACTGACCAATTGCCGCTTGGCTTAGTTAATGCTTGACCTTTTAGAACCTGCTGGCCTTTTTCAACAATAAGTTTGCCGTTAGCACCAATATGTTGCTTTAGTGATACAACGAGCTTGTCTGGTAGTGGCAGTCTTGCAATGGCTTGTGTTGTTGATTGCAGCTTTTGACCTGGTGGGTGAACGCCTCCAGGTATAGACCACACTTTGCCTTGTTTAATTTGATCTATTAACTTTTCCATCTGTGCTCCTAATCTACCTGAGTCACAGGGATTGCGTTTAATTGCCATTTCCAGGTTTGTTTGGTTTCTTTGACAGGCAGCATATCAATACAGTCTACAGGGCATGGTTCAACACATAAGTCACAACCGGTACATTCATCGATTAATACAGTGTGCATTTGGCGAGTTGCGCCAACGATGGCGTCAACAGGGCAGGCTTGAATACATTTGGTACAGCCAATACATTCATCTTCACGAATATAGGCAACGGTTTTAACTGGATCTGCTTGCTCACCGCCAGCCAGCGGTTTTGCTTCAACACCCATTAAATCAGCGAGCTTTTTTACCGTGGCTTCGCCGCCTGGTGGGCATTTATTGATTTCGTCACCATTGGCAATTGCTTCTGCATAGGGACGACAGCCAGGGTAGCCACATTGGCCACACTGTGTTTGCGGTAAAATGGTATCAATTTGGTCAACAATAGGGTTGCTCTCAACGCGAAAACGAACGGCGGCAAAACCTAAAATTAAACCAAATATTAGCGCTAATGAACCTAACGCTATCAAAGCATAAAACAAGGTCATATTAAAACTTCACTAATCCTGTAAAACCCATAAAGGCCATCGACATAAGGCCTGCGGTGATCATCGCAATTGAAGCACCTTTAAAAGGAGCAGGGACATCAGCCGCAGCTAAACGCTCACGTAATGCGGCAAACAGTATTAACACCATAGAGAAGCCCACTGCGGCACCAAAGCCATACACAGCCGATTGTAAGAATGAATGGTCTTCTTTGATATTAAGTAGGGCAACACCTAATACAGCACAGTTAGTGGTGATAAGTGGTAAGAAAATCCCTAATAAGCGATAAAGTGTCGGGCTGGTTTTTCTCACCACCATTTCGGTAAATTGCACGACAACAGCGATAACCAAAATAAAACTCATGGTACGCAAAAATTCGATATCCAGCGGGATCAAAATATAATGATTCACCAGATAACTGGTCACGGAGGCAAGTGTAAGTACAAAGGTTGTGGCTAAAGACATACCAATCGCGGTATCTAACTTACCCGATACACCCATAAACGGGCATAAACCTAAGAATTGAACTAAAACGAAGTTGTTGACTAGCACAGTGCCAATCAATAACAAGACATAC
Organism: Pseudoalteromonas shioyasakiensis; assembly: GCF_022398475.1. Lineage (GTDB taxonomy): Bacteria > Pseudomonadota > Gammaproteobacteria > Enterobacterales > Alteromonadaceae > Pseudoalteromonas. The sequence goes on from NZ_JAKEVM010000146.1 coordinate 8,384, forward strand.
TCTGTCATGCGTGCCTCACGAGAATAAAAACGGCTCTATTATCCTTTTTTATGGGGGCCGACACAACACATGAGGGACGAATAGCTAAAATTAACAAAGCTGTTTACGATTAAAGTGTTAAAGCAAAGTTAATAGATGGAATAGGCCCAAAAATAGTAAGGTTTTTTGGGCCTTAAAGAGGGGTTAGATATCTTTTGGCTTTTCGATGTAATAGCCTTGCACACCATCTAAGCACAGCGTTTCGATGATATGTTTTTCTTCTTGGCTTTCTACGCCTTCAGCAAATACACTCACACCAATACGGTGAGCAAGATCTACCATTAAGCGCATAAAGTATTGATTGTTTTTATCTTCTTCGAGGCCGCGAGTATAGCTTGCATCCATTTTGATAAAGTCAGGTTTTAAGTCTCTAAAGAATTTAAATGAGGTTAACCCCACACCAAAGCGTTCTACAGTAATACGTGCGCCCACACGATGTACCATATCGATAAAGCGTTTACTTGCTTTAATGTTTTGTTGTAATCCAAACTCACTGACTTCAAAAATAAGTTTTGATGCAATGTTACTGTCTTTCAGTAAGCGGCGTTCTAACCAGATTACAAACTGATCATTGTGAGCGCTTGATGCAGTAACATTAATACCAAAGAATTTTTCAGAGAAATTACGGGTTTTAACTTTTTCTAAAGTAGTATCGATAATTAAGCGGTCAATTTCCATTGCCATTTCTAGCTTTTCTGCCATAGCAAGGAAAGAGGCTGTTGGCAGCATTTGATTTTCTGCGGTTTTAAAACGAACTTGAATCTCTGCATAGGCTTTAACACTTTTACCTATTGGCATAATGTTCTGCATAACCAAGTGAACACGTTTCGACTCAATCACTTCGCTAATAACTTTACGCCAGTTTTGGTTACCAAAACCTGCGCTGGCGTTATTAACTAAGTCTGTTTCGCGCTGCACATGCCATGCATTCGCTTGTTTTGATTGCGCCATGCTCATTGCATTATCAACAATCGATAATAACTCACCAAGCGGCTTACCTTTTTCGTAGCCAACAATACCTGTGTTAGCAACTGAGCTTAATTCTTGGTTTTGCTGATACTGAGTAAAACGCGATTGTAAGTTATCGCCAAAGCGTTCAGCTTCTTTAAGAGGGGTATTAGGTAATACCACTGCAAAGTCAGAGCTGTTTAAACGAAAAACCTGACTGCCTGTATAGGTGCCGCTAATATGTTTAATAATATCAGCCACACCTTTTACGTATTCATCACCTTTTTGGTAACCACGGGTTTGGTTGATGGTTTGCAATTCGCTACAACGAACCATAGCAAGCGAACCAAACGTGCTCTTTTCTACGTTCTCAATATTCTTTTCGTAGTACTCAACAAACATATTTCGATTGCCAAGGTTTGTAACTACATCTTTATACGCTTCTTTTTTAATATTTAGCGCATTATTTTGAATGTCATCATGCTTGGTCTGTAAGAAATGCGATAGGCGATTGAACGATGGAATTAAATCTTTGCTTAACTTCTTTAAGCGGGTGGTATCCATCGCTTGCTCGAGGTCACCGTTAACCTGATTTTGGTTGATATAAATATCAACGATATCTGAAATGGTCGTACTAATTTTACGATTTAGGCGGCGGAACATGCTCTTCATATAAATAATAGGAAGTAGGGCAATAAGGCCTGAAATCAAAACTACAATAAATAAAGACTGTTGTAATAGGCTAGCCAGGTTGTGTGCATTAATCGTAAACTCTACTTTAATGTCAGATGTTTGATTAACGGCGAACTGAGGGCGAATGGAATTAAAACTGTTATTAACTATTTCAGCAAACAAGGGTAGGGATTGGCTAGATTCTACCATGCTAACCACTTGACCTGATTGATCACGGATCACAAGTTTAGAAAAAGTGCTACCATCGGCAAATGCTTTTTGTATTTTCTCTGGTGCAAGTTGCTCAATGGTTTGTGTATTTATATATGCGTTTACTACACGCTGTGCTTTTTGCTGTGCATCACTGACTGCGCTATCAAAGCTAAGCGCAATAAAGTAACCACCTAATAATGCAAACAGCAACCAAGATATAAGTTGTATAAAAATAAGTTTTTTAAAGCCAGCCATGTTCTTATCTTTTAAAAGCCTAAAGGAAGGAATCAATTCCTTGATTGATTGCTTTAAGTATAGTCGTTGTATTCTAAAGCATAATATAGAATAAACTTAAATTAGGTTAGATTATAAGTGCTTTAAAGTCTAATACAATCGACGAATAATAGTAGATAAAATTTTAATAGATTCGCGGAGTTGGCTCCCCCTCCCCGACTCGAACGGGGGACCTGCGGATTAACAGTCCGTCGCTCTAACCAACTGAGCTAAGGGGGAACTAAATAGAGTAGTGTGGTGC
>NZ_JAKEVM010000147.1 GCF_022398475.1 Pseudoalteromonas shioyasakiensis
CATGATACGCTGCATGCCTCTGATATCGACTTTTCAGCCTTACCTTTATATCAAGAAAAGAATCTTTATTTTGACGTCGAAATTGATATTAGTGAAGAATGTTGGACTTACTGTGATAACACCCGACTCACCCAAATTGCGTCTAATTTATTGAGTAATGCATTAAAGTTTACTGAGCAAGGCACTATTAAGTTATACGTATCTGCTAGAGTTCAAAATGACGATGTCATCTTGAATTTGCAAGTTTCTGATACGGGTATAGGCATGACGGAAACCTTTATGAAGTCACTTTTTTCACCATTTACCCAAGAGCTAAATAAGGACCGAAAAAAGGGGGGCACAGGGCTTGGCCTTGCAATAGTGAAGGAACTTATCGATTATATGGGAGGCATAATAAAGGTCAGTAGCGAATTCCAAAAAGGCAGTTGTTTTGATATTCAATTACCTCTAAAACTAGGACAGCCACAATCACATGATACGCTGCATGCCTCTGATATCGACTTTTCAGCCTTACCTTTATCGATACTGGTTGTTGATGACAACCAAATTAACCGCTTTGTGTTAAAAGCACACCTAGAAAAGTTAGGCTTAACGGCCGATTATGCCTGCGATGGTATTGATGCGATAAATAAATGCAAGCAAAACAAATACAATCTGATTTTTATGGATTGCGTAATGCCAGAAATGGATGGCATTGAAGCAACACGTATTTTAAGAGATGAGCAAATTTGCCCAACTGATACAACTTATATTATTGCTTTAACAGCAAATACTTCTGCAGATGATAAAGCAGCTTGCAAACGAGCTGGAATGGATTTATTTGTTTCAAAGCCTGTTAAAAATACGGCTATTGAGCAAGCAATTGTGACAGCTAAAGAGCATTTTTTAATCTAAATAATTGTAGTTTGTGAATACTCGGCTTAGAAAAATCATTGCTGGGTAAATGAGTAGTTATTTTAGGCAATTTTCAAATTTAACCTATACTTTTAACGGGTTTAATATGTTGGAAATACTAAATGGGCTACTCAGATAACCGCCGAGACTTTTTAAAAACATTAGGTGTTGGTGCCATAGCATCAACAGTTGCCTTTAAAGCTCCCTATGTATTCGCTAAGAATACTCCCACAATTAGGGTTATGGGGACCCACGTAACTTTACAAGAAGAGCTCAGACAAAAAGCCATGCTTGAGCTGGGTATTAATATTGAATTTACCCCAATGGGCAGTGCTGCGGTGTTGCAAAAGGCAGCATCAGACCCAAGTAGTTTTGACTTATACGAGCAATGGTCAGATTCAATTAATATTCTTTGGCAAGCAGGTGCCATTCAACCTATAGAAACTGAGCGGTTAACCTATTGGCATGAAATCAATCCACTCTCTAAAACAGGTAAAATTGTGCCTGAAGCCAAGTTAGGCGCTGGTGACTCACCCAACAAACTTCTTTACGTGCAAGCAGATGGAACGCTTGCGACTACACCAAGCGATGCAATTAGTTTCTTGCCTTACGTGCATAATGTCGACTCGTTTGGTTACAACACTCAGTTCATAGAAAAGGGGATTCCTTATCAAACTGAGTCTTGGTCTTGGTTACTCGATGAAAAGAATAAAGGTAAGGTTGCGCTTGTTAATGCGCCAACAATCGGTATTTTTGATTCTGCTCTGGCTGCCGAAGCGCAGGGGCTGATGAAGTTTAAAGATATGGGCAATATGAGTATTAGCGAAATTGACCAGCTATTTGCAATTTTACTGCAAAAGAAAAGGCAAGGTCATTTTGCTGGCTTTTGGACTTCGGTACCGCAGTCGGTCGACTTTATGAAAATGAAACGCGTCACTATTCAAAGTATGTTTTCGCCCGGAGTCAGTGCCTGCAAAGGGCAAGGTATCCCGGTTGTTTATGCTTCACCCAAAGAAGGTTATCGTGCTTGGCACGGGGTTATGTGCTTATCAGCTAATGCACAGGGACATGTTAAAGATGCTGCTTATGAATACATGAATTGGTGGCTTTCTGGCTATCCAGGCGCATTTATCGCAAGACAAGGTTATTACATTTCTAATCCTGAGCGGAGTCAGCCTCTTATGTCAAAAGCAGAATGGCAATATTGGTATGAAGGGCAAGAAGCATCCATGGATTTACGCGGAACAGACGGCAAAATATCTGTTCTAGCGGGTCAAGCTCGTGATGGAGGAAGCTATATCAAGCGTTTTTCGAATATAGCGGTCTGGAATACGGTAATGCCGAATTATGATTATAGTTTAGATAAATGGTATGAGTTGTTGAACTCATAAGGAGCTACATTGCTAACCATTTTTTCTAGGTCTTTAGCAGCCAAAGTGTTATTGGCATTGACACTCGTTTTACTTGTAATGGGGGCGAGTTATTTTGTCCTGAACAAGCGATTACAAAGAATTGAAACATCTTTTAACGATATAAGCCGCATTAGTAATTATGCCGTGGGTATACTTCGTATAAATAAAGATATTGTTGAAATGCAGCGTGATATTTCAGTTTATGGATTCTCAGGTAGTAAAACCGTATTTAGTAAAATAATAGAGAACTTTGAAAGTATAAAAGCACGTTTAGAAAGTGTTGATTTGAAAAGTGATGAACTTGAAAGCCAAGTTTATTTAAATTCAATGACACAGCTGATTTCTCGGTACGGTGAAAATCTAGATGTGCTTGCCAAGCGTTATGAAATAAAAACAGAGCTCACTGACGTTGAGTTACCGCAAATCTATTTAGCAGCTATTAATGAATTAACCAACCTCAAATTAACTGCGACTACCAATGAAAACAAATTGGCTATCACTGAACATCTCAATGTATGGCATGAATTACATCGTGATGCCTCTTTGTTTCTTGCCAAAAAAGATTATTCTAAAAGAGCAGCGGTTAATAAGGCGCTGGCTATTTTATCAAATCAGTCACAAACCAACACTGATCTAAGTAATAACCGTGAACATGCTAAAACATATAAACAGGCTTTTTCGAGAGGCGTGCAGGCTAACCGAAACTATTTAAGCTTGGTTAATGTTGTTATGGCTGGCGATGCTATAGAGTTCAGTACCCTTGCAGATAAACTAAGAGAGCAATCCCTAGCAAAATTGCAAAAGATTAAAAGTGAAGCGCAAGAAACAGTAATAAAAACAGATCAAACTCTGCGTTTTCTTGCTGTTGGTGTAGTTATCTACATTATCGCGCTTGCAATCTATTTCCACCTGCATATATCGCGTGCAATTACACGTTTAACCACAAGTTTTCAATACTTCTTAGCTGGTGATTTATCAGCTCCTATTTATGATTTAAAACGTAACGATGAAATTGGTGTGCTTGCAACTGCGGCAGATAGATTTCGGGTGTTAAGCCAAGACCTTACCCAAGCCAAGAAAACGGCAGAACACACCACCAAGGTGAAATCAGAATTTTTGGCAAATATGAGCCATGAAATTAGAACCCCTATGAATGGCATTTTAGGAATGGCGCGGCAGTTGAGTCGTACCAGTTTGTCTCATGAACAAATGAAGATGCTTAATATTATACAATCTTCAGGGGCAGGATTATTGGTAATCATCAACGACATTTTAGATATAAGTAAGATTGAGGCGTCTAAAATTGAGCTAGAGTCTGTGCCTATACATTTAAATTCGCTACTAGATGAGTTACAGCATTTATTTAAAGAGCAAGCCCAAAGTAAGCATATTAAGTTGAATATTTCTGTTGCTGAAGAGTATCAACATTGTGTTTTCTTTGCTGATGAAGCCCGCCTAAAACAAGTGTTGATAAACCTTATTGGGAATGCAATTAAATTCACCGAGAAAGGCTGTGTGACCCTCAACGTAAAAATTAATGAGCTAGGCGGCGATGATTTGAGCATCAAATTTAGTGTGATTGATACAGGAATAGGTATCGCAAAAGAAAATCTCGGTAAGTTATTTGAAGCGTTTTCTCAAGCGGATACCTCAATTACAAGGCGCTTCGGTGGTACAGGGCTCGGCCTTGCTATCTCAAGCAAATTACTAATTTTGATGAATGCTCCTTTGCAGGTAGAAAGTGAGCTAGGGCAGGGTTCTTGTTTTTATTTTGAGCTAAAAACAACACAGGTTATTGAGCACTCTGAGTTTGAAACCGCAACGAGGCAAGAAAATGAAGAGGAACAAGTAGACTTTTCATCATTAAATGTATTGGTCGTCGAAGACAATGATATTAATCAGGTTGTTATCGAAGCTATGTTAAATGAGTTTGGTATAAGCTCAATAAAAATAGCAGGGGATGGCGAGCAGGCTGTTGCGCTATGTAAGGAACATAGTGGGGAAAATAATCTGCAAAACTGCTTTGATATTATATTTATGGATATGCAGATGCCTATACTTGATGGCCCGCAAGCAACAATACGCATAAGAGAAATGCCAGAGTATAAAGCGACTCCTATTATTGCCTTAACGGCCAATGTACTTGAAGGAGATAAGCAACGATGTTTTGCCGCAGGAATGAATGATTTTGTTGCCAAGCCGATTGACTACCAATGTGTTAAAACGGCTTTACTAAAGTGGTCTAAAAGTGAAGTGAGCGCTACGAGTGACTGTGATACCATCCCGCAATAATACTTAATCATTTTGAGGGATTAAACCTGTCGCTATCTGCGTTAAAAATTTCTGTTTTACGACTGCATGGATGCAAAAGGTAGAGCAATGCAGGAGCAATTGCCGAGCACAACTAAATAACGAAATTTTTGCCTTGCTATCAACGAGGTTTTATTGCCTCAAAATAGATCCACTTAATTAAGCGAATTGGTATTAAAAATTGATTTTAAGTCGCTAAAATAAAAAAGAGTTACCTCTTCGGTGTTAAAAACACTGAGGTAACTCTCTTATAGCTAATTAATTATGTTTAAATGAATTAAACCAGTTTAGCTAGGATGTCATTAAATGTTGAGCTTGGACGCATTGCTTTGAATGCTAACTCATCACTTGGTTGGAAGTAACCGCCAACACTCATTGCTGGACCTTGTGCATCGTTTAATTCAGTAACGATTTGGTCTTTTTGAGACTCAAGATCAGCAGCGATTTGTGTGAACTGTGCTTTTAATTCCGCATCATCATTTTGTGCAGCAAGTTCTTGTGCCCAGAATAAAGAAAGGAAGAAGTGCGAACCACGGTTATCAATCTCTTTCACTTTACGTGAAGGTGATTTGTTTTCAGCTAGGAAAGTACCAGTTGCTTTATCAAGCGTATCAGCAAGAACTTGTGCTTTCTTATTACCAGTATTAACTGCTAAGTGCTCTAAAGAAGCCGCAAGCGCTAAGAACTCACCTAATGAATCCCAACGTAAGTGGTTTTCTTTTTCGAACTGTTGAACGTGCTTAGGTGCTGAACCACCTGCACCTGTTTCGAATAAGCCACCACCATTCATAAGTGGTACGATTGAAAGCATTTTAGCACTTGTACCAAGCTCAAGAATTGGGAATAAGTCAGTTAGGTAGTCACGTAATACGTTACCAGTTACTGAAATAGTGTCTTTACCTTCTTTGATGCGCTCTAATGAGAACTTAGTCGCTTCAATTGGTGCTAAGATGTGGATTTCAAGACCATCAGTATCATGTTGCGGTAAATACGCGTTTACTTTTTTGATTAGCTCAGCATCGTGTGCACGGTTTTCGTCTAACCAGAAAACTGCTGGCGTGTTAGTTGCGCGAGCGCGATTAACAGCAAGTTTAACCCAATCTTGGATTGGTGCGTCTTTCACCTGACACATACGCCAGATATCACCTTGCTCAACAGCATGCTCAAGTAAAGTTGTACCAGCTGTGTCAACTACACGGATTGTACCAGCAGCAGCTACTTCAAACGTTTTGTCGTGTGAACCGTACTCTTCAGCTTTTTGAGCCATAAGACCAACGTTAGGTACGCTACCCATAGTTGTTGGATCGAATGCACCATTTTCTTTACAGAAATCGATAGTTGCTTGGTAAACACCTGAGTAACAACGATCTGGAATTACAAAGCTAGTGTCTTGTAATTTACCTTCGCTATTCCACATTTGACCGCTAGAACGGATTGCAGCAGGCATTGATGCATCGATGATCACATCACTTGGTACGTGAAGGTTAGTGATACCACGGTCAGAATCAACCATTGCAATAGCAGGGTTGTTGTCGTATACCGCTTGGATATCAGCTTCGATTTCAGCTTTCTTAGCTGCATCTAGGCTTTCGATTTTTGAGAATACATCACCAAAGCCGTTGTTTACGTCGACATCTAGTTCTTTGAAAAGATCAGCGTGTTTTGTGAATACGTCTTTGAAGAACACTTTTACAGCGTGACCGAAGATGATTGGGTCAGACACTTTCATCATAGTTGCTTTCATGTGTAATGAGAACAACACGCCTTTGTCTTTTGCTGCTTGAATTTCTTTTGCAAGGAAAGCTTGAAGCTTAGCAGCACTCATGCGAGACGCGTCAATTACTTCACCCGCTAGTAATGGTGTGCTTGCTTTAAGAACTGTAATGTCACCATTTTCAGCAACATGCTCGATACGTACGTCAGTTGCTTCTGCAACAGTCACTGATTGCTCAGAACCGAAGAAGTCACCTTCTTCCATGCTAGCAACGTAAGACTGAGAATCTTTGCTCCATGCACCCATTGAGTGTGGATTATTGCGAGCGTACTCTTTTACTGAACCTGGAGCACGACGGTCTGAGTTACCTTCACGAAGTACCGGGTTTACAGCAGAACCTTTGATTTTGTCGTAAGTTGCTTTAACTTTCTTTTCTTCATCAGTTTTTGGCTCTGAAGGGTAGTCAGGTAATGCGTAACCTTTTTCTTGTAACTCTTTGATTACTGCACGTAGCTGAGGGATAGAAGCACTGATATTAGGTAACTTGATAATGTTAGCTTCAGGTGTTTTAGCCATTTCACCTAACTCTGCAAGTGCATCATCAATACGTTGATCTTCAGTTAAGTACTCAGGGAAGTTTGCAATTACACGACCCGCTAATGAAATATCGCGAGTTTCAACTTCAACACCCGCAGCGTTTGTATACGCTTGGATGATTGGTAACAATGAATACGTCGCAAGAGCTGGCGCTTCATCTGTTTTAGTATAGATAATTTTTGATGTCATCATCATTCCTAGATAGTTGGCGTAATGTTTGGTAATGACTGCTAGCAGTAACCCTTAATTAGCCATATTCAACAATGCAATAGATAGCCTTGAATTACCAAGCTTAAGTGCCTTGATAAAACAACAGCAAGCAGTCTGTTAGCTGTTGCAACTCAATACATAGTATTAAAATAACCACAGCTGACAGACTGTAAAATTCTTATAGCTCAAATAAGCAAATTATGAAATTAGCCAAAAGCCTTACGTCAAAATGACGAAAAAGCTAAATTTAAGCAACAAGAGTGTAACAAGCTTGGCTCTAAAGGGCTAATAACAATTAAACAATTGGGGTAAAGAAATGGAATTTCAAGGGAAGTGAAAGATATATTTAAATGAGAAGAGTAAGCGAGGATCTTAACAAGGTCGCTCGCTTGATACTCGAATAGGTTTTACCTAAGAGATTTCATCGTTAGGCGCAATATTCGTTGCGTGTAACCCTTTTGGACCTTGTTGCAATTCGAATGTTACATCTTGACCAGCTTTAAGTGTTTTATAACCGTCCATTACAATCGTTGAGTAATGAGCGAATATATCAGTCTCGCTGCCGTCTTCTACGATGAAGCCAAAACCTTTGGCATTGTTGAACCATTTGACTTTTCCACAAGCCATACTTCTACATCCTTCTATAAGTTGACTAATTTAGTTATTCTAAACCGTGTAATTTGCTAGACTGACTAACGATTAATCAATCTATATTTGACTGTAGTTTATTTAGCCAGTCAGTCAAGTGTTTTAGACTATTTTTTAACAATTTATTTATTTTTTTATTCAAGTTTGCTTGAGTTCTAAAGACAAGACTATATTTAATTATGAGTGGCATGAAAGATTCTGGTGTTATTGAAACAGTTCGCGATAGTGAAAAGCAAAAATTGCAACCACCGCGAAAATATAAAGTCATTTTAAATAATGATGATTACACGCCTATGGACTTTGTGATAGAAGTACTAATGACGTTTTTTAATATGGATAGCGATAGAGCAACAGATGTGATGCTTCAAGTTCATCATAACGGTAAAGCAATTTGCGGTGTTTACAGCGCCGATGTAGCTCATACCAAAGCTGAACAAGTTAATCGTTACGCACGAGACAACGAGCATCCACTGCTATGTAGTTGTGAGCAGGAATAAATACCAAGGTAGGGTGAACCAATTAGCCCGTCACAACGGTATATAAATATTATCTCAGTAAGGGGTTGCCAATGCTAAACAAAGACTTAGAACTAACCTTGAATGCGGCGTTTCGCGAAGCGAGAACACGCCGTCATGAATTTATGACCGTCGAGCATCTTTTACTTGCACTGCTCGATAACCCTTCTGCTGGAGAAGCGCTTAACGCCTGCGGCGTTGATATGGGCGCATTAAAAGTCGAATTATCAGATTTTATTGATGAAACAACGCCGGTTATTCCTGATCTTGAAGAAGACAGAGAAACACAACCGACGTTAGGTTTTCAGCGTGTATTACAGCGCGCTGTGTTTCACGTGCAATCATCAGGCAAAAACGAAGTAACTGGCGTTAATGTGCTAGTGGCAATTTTTTCTGAGCAAGAAAGCCAAGCTGTTTATCTACTTAAAAAATCAGATGTTAATCGTTTAGATATTGTTAACTTCATTTCGCATGGCATTTCCAAAACAGATGACGACATTGGCGGTGAAGACCACGATGACATTCATGAAGAAGTGCAAGAAGTGCAAGGCGAGGAGCCGACTAAGCTTGAAAACTTTACGACTAATCTAAATCAGCAAGCAATTGATGGCAATATAGACCCATTAGTGGGTCGCGACAACGAAGTTGAACGCACTGTACAAGTGTTATGTCGTCGTAAGAAAAATAACCCGCTCTTGGTTGGTGAAGCTGGTGTGGGTAAAACAGCCATTGCTGAAGGCCTAGCTTATCGTATTGTAAATAAAGAAGTACCTGAAGTGATTGCCGATGCAGTTGTTTACTCACTCGATATGGGCGCATTATTAGCGGGTACCAAATACCGTGGTGATTTTGAAAAACGTTTTAAATCGCTGCTTAAAGAGTTACAAGCTAAACCAGGTTCAATTTTATTTATTGATGAAATTCATACCATCATTGGTGCCGGCGCAGCATCGGGTGGTGTAATGGATGCATCGAACCTAATTAAACCGCTACTTTCGAGTGGTAAGTTGCGCTGCATGGGCTCAACTACTTATAACGAGTTCAAGAATATCTTTGAAAAAGACCGTGCGCTAGTGCGTCGTTTCCAAAAAATTGATGTGCTTGAACCAAGTGTGGCTGATACCACGAAAATTCTTAACGGTTTAAAAGAGCGTTACGAAGAGCACCATGGTATTCGTTATACTCAAAAAGCATTGAAAGCAGCAGCAGAACTTAGTGCTAAATACATTAATGAACGTCACTTACCTGACAAGGCTATTGATGTTATTGATGAAGCAGGTGCTAATCAGCGTTTACAGCCCGTTTCTAAGCGTAAGAAAACAATCGGTGTGGCTGATATCGAGCTCATTGTATCTAAAATGGCGCGTATTCCTCAGCAAAGCGTTTCTTCTAGCGATAAAGAGACACTTAAGAACCTTGACCGTAACCTGAAAATGCTGGTGTTTGGTCAAGACCAATCAATCGATGCATTGACTTCAGCAATTCGTTTATCGCGCTCAGGCCTTGCTAACGAAGATAAACCGGTGGGTTCGTTCTTATTTGCAGGCCCAACAGGGGTTGGTAAAACAGAAGTCACTAAGCAGCTTGCTAAATGTATGGGTGTTGAGTTTATTCGCTTTGATATGTCTGAATACGTTGAACGTCATGCGGTCAGCCGTCTAATTGGTGCACCTCCTGGCTATGTAGGTTTTGAGCAAGGTGGTTTATTAACTGAAGCGGTAATTAAAAACCCGCATGCAGTTGTGCTACTGGACGAAATTGAAAAAGCACATTCAGATATTTACAACATTCTACTGCAAGTAATGGATCACGGTACCCTTACTGATAACAACGGTCGTAAAGCCGATTTCAGAAATGTAGTATTGGTGATGACGACGAATGCGGGTGTTCAAGAGACTGTACGTAAGTCGATTGGCTTTACCGAACAAGACCATTCTCATGATGCAATGAGTGAAATCAACAAAGTGTTTTCACCTGAGTTTAGAAACCGCTTAGATAATATCATTTGGTTTAATCACCTTGAGAAAGAGATTATCTTGCAAGTGGTTGATAAGTTCATTGTTGAGTTACAAGCACAACTTGATAAGAAGTCGGTTAACCTTGAACTTACATCCAAAGCAAGAGAGTGGTTGGCAGATAAAGGCTACGATAAAGCTATGGGTGCACGCCCGATGGCGCGTGTTATCCAAGATGAGCTTAAAAAGCCGCTTGCAAATGCAATCTTGTTTGGTGAGCTAGCCGATGGTGGTTCAGTTAAGGTATCGGTTAAAGACAAGAAAATCCACTTTGACTTTGAAACTAGCCTAGAAACAGCTTAAGTTGTTTTTAGCTGAAAACAAAAAGCCCAGCGATTGCTGGGCTTTTTGTTTATTAAATGGAATTAAAACTAAG
>NZ_JAKEVM010000148.1 GCF_022398475.1 Pseudoalteromonas shioyasakiensis
AGTGAAAGAATGCTGATAGAGAGACAATGTAAATAACAACCATCAAAGCAAGTGCATTTAAAATGCTTTCTGTCATTGAAACCGTTTTTTGAGCATCCCGATTTATTTGTTTAAGTTGAGTTAATGAATCTTCCCTTAAACTATTTGCAAGCGTACTAAATTCAATTGCATCTCCAGCCATTACTACATTTACTAAGCTCAAATAGTTTCGATTAGCCTGAACACTTTTTGAAAAAGCATTTCGATAGCTATTAGACAAATCGATCATATTTTTAAATTTAGATCTATCTGCAACGTTTTTAGATAGCGAGTTCAGTATTTTTTCAACTTCAGCTCTTTTGGCATAGTCTTTTTTTGTTAAAAATTGATAAGCATCACGATGCAGCATATGCCATAGGTTAAGGTACTCTGTAACATACAACTTCTCATTTGTATCAGTAGCCTTAGCTTTTAAATTTTCAAGAAGTGAAACTGCATTCAAATAAATTTGTGGTAATTCTTTTTCAATTAAGTCATTCCGTTGTGTAAAACGAAGTGTCAGTACTTTTAAATTAGCGCCATAACGACTTACAAGCTCCGTCATACCATCAAGGTGAATTTGAATACTTTCTGCGCCTTTTCCTATATTTATTTCAGTTAATCGACTTTCAATACTGTCATAATTTACCATGATTTTTTTAAAAACGGGTGCACTACCTGATGCACCATAAACTGAGATATCCCTTTGCATCTCAACAATATCTTTATTAATTTTTAAAATATCYACMGMATARTTRCTAATSYTASCGATRTYATTGAAAGAGTCYTCRATSGYTTTWARCCTTTGATTCATAATCAAATAACTCGCGCTCATAGCGACTAAGACAAGCACCATTGCTAGCGACATTTTGACAGCAAGAGATTTTGAAAAAAAACTTAACAATTTACTTCCTTATGCGTTAAGTAGTTCATACCACTTATCTAAACTGTAATCATAATTTGGCATCACAGTATTCCAAACCGCAATATTCGAAAACCGTTTAATATAACTGCCACCATCCCTTATTTCGCCTGCTTTAATAGATACTTTTCCATCTGTTCCCTTCAAGTCAGTTGACGCTTCTTGTCCTTCATACCAATAGTTCCACTCAGGTTTAGACATAAGCGGTTGGCTACGACTAGGGTTAGAAATGTAATATCCTTGCCTTGCTATAAATGCACCTGGGTAGCCAGATAACCACCAGTTCATATACTCATACGCAGCATCTTTAACATGCCCATGGGTATTTTTTGATAAACACATAACTCCATGCCATGCTCTGTAACCTTCTTTTGGCGATGCATAAGTTACTGGAATGCCTTGCCCATTTAGCGCACTGACACCTGGTGAGAACATACTTTGAATGGTCACTCGGTTCATTTTCATAAAATCAACAGATTGCGGTACTGACGTCCAAAAACCTGAAAAATGACCTTGCCGTTTCTTTTCAAATAAAATGGCAAATAATTGGTCAATCTCGGCAATAGTCATATTGCCGAAATCATTAAATTTCATTAATCCTTTAGCTTGAGCAGCTAGAGCAGCGTCAAAAATGCCTATTGTTGGTGCATTCACTAATGCAACTTTCCCTCTATTCTTTTCATCTAATAACCATGCCCAAGATTCTGTTTCGTAGGGAATACCTTTTTCAATAACATTCGTGTTATAGCCAAATGAATCGACATTATGTACATAWGGCATGAAGCTAATTAATTTGGATGGTGTTTCTCCTAACGAACCATCCGGCTGTGCATAAAGAAGCTTATTGGGTGAATCGCCTGCACCTAACTTTGCATCCGGTACAATTTTACCTGTCTTGGTAAGTGGGTTTATTTCATCCCAATAAACGAGTCTATCAACCTCTATTGGCTGAATGGCATCTGCTTGCCACAAAATATTAATAGAGTCAGACCATTGCTCATACAAATCAAAAGAACTAGGGTCTGCTGCTGCTTTTTGCAAAACGGCGGCACTACCCATAGGTGCAAACTCAATGTTTATACCTAGTTCGCGCATTGCTCTTTGTCTAAGCTCTTCTTGCAACGTAACATGTGTTCCCATTACACGAAGGGTTACTTTGTTCTTTGCAAAAACATAAGGGGCTTTAAACGCAAGTGTTGATGCCGCAGCACCAACACCGAGTGTTTTTAGAAAATCTCGACGCTTTCGGGAATGCTTCATTGTAATTCTTGGTAAGTTAACAGTCTCCAAAGTATAGGCTATGTTCCTGAGGTTTCTACAAAAAGCAGTAAGAAAAGCCTAAATCAATCACAAAAACTAAGCCTAAAACAGTTTCGCCCATCACTTTTAACCGCATAAAGCGCTTTATCTGCGCAATTAATCAGTTCATCAAAGCTCACCTTATTTTGGTGCTCGTAGATAACTCCACCGATACTGACTGTCACGCGGCTCCAAATAGATTTAATATGCGGGATATTAATCGTCTCAAGCTCTGTAGAAATACGGTCACATATGAATTTAACTCCGTCAAAATCTGTATATGGCAGTACAATGAGAAACTCCTCGCCACCATATCGGATTGCAATATCTTGAGGTCGATGAATAGAGCGCTCAATAACATCAGCAATTATTTTCAGGCAAGCATCTCCTTGAGGGTGTCCGTATTGGTCGTTGTATAATTTAAAGAAATCTAGATCAAGCATTAGCAAGCTGAACGGTTTCTTCTCTCTTGAAGCTTGTTTAAAAACGTTTGCAACTTCTAAATCCAAATAGTGTCGATTGAATAAGCCTGTCAATGAATCTTTATACGTAAGCTGTAATAGCTTTTCCAATCGAAGCTTATTTTCTAAATGATTTTTTGTACGATGTATCAATGTAGATGCAGTGATGGGTTTACCTATGAAATCAGTGGCGCCTGCTTCCCAACATGCATTTTGACACTCTGTGTCGTAAGTCGACGTGATGAATATTATTGGGATATTTTCGAATGTAGCTTTAGCCTTAAGTCGCCTACAAATATCCAAACCATTTACATCAGGTAAATTAATATCTAGTAAAATCAAATCTGGAAGTAAATCCTCACATGCTTTTAAAACAGCCTGACCAGAAGAGTAAGCGTCAACAGTAAAATGTTCTTCTAAAATAACACCAAGACTTAACCTGACCATCTCATCATCATCAACAATGAATACTTTACACTGTGATAATGGCTTTAGACTTAAGGGCATAATATTCCTTCAACCTTACTACTTTGTATTAGTTTGTTAGCCTTGTCGATATCCAAAGGCTTGCTCAGCAAATAACCTTGGCCTATTTGACAGCCAAGCTCTTGCAATCGGTCTTTTTGCTGTAAAGTTTCAATCCCTTCAGCCACAATTTGGAGCTTTAAAGAGTGGGCTAGTTCAATTATAGTCGTTACGATATTAAGGGCTTGCTCATCGTTAAGCATATCACGTACAAAAGACTGGTCTATTTTTAATACATTTAGTGGGAACAGTCTTAAATATGAAAGACTAGAATATCCTGTTCCAAAGTCATCAAGAGCAATACTGACCCCCATACCAGAGATAAGCTTTAATTGACTTACAGTATAATCAAAGTTTTCAATCAAGGCCGATTCTGTCACTTCTAGCTCTAAGTAGCGGCTGGGTAATTGCGTTCTTTCAAGGATCTCGGCGACAGTATCTACAAGTTTAGTGTCTGTAAATTGTTTTGCAGATATATTTACTGCAACTTTAATCGGCAGACCTTTATCAAGCCACGTTTTTGCAGCAAAACAACTTTTTTCAAGAACTTGTTCTCCTAAGCGAAAAATAAGCCCCGTTTCTTCTGCATATTCAATAAAGTGAACAGGAGAAATAAAGCCACCTTGCTCATCTTTTAAACGAACTAAGCTTTCTACACCAATCAGTGTGTCAGTATTAAGGTCATATTTAGGTTGATAATGAACGTCGAGGTCATTTTCATCTAATGCCTTTCTTAATTTATTTCCAACCTCAAGACGCCTATTCATTTCAACCTGTAAATCGTCACTAAAATAGAAGTAACTATTTGCAGATTCGTTTTTTGCTTTATACATTGCGGAGTCTGCATGGCGAAGCATTTCTTCAACACTCGAAGCATCATCAGGGTACACACTTATACCTAAACTTGCTGAAAGAACATGCTGCTCACCACCTGACCTGAAAGGCTTACCAATAACATTAAGAACCTGATTAACCAGTGGCTCTAGACTTAATGAGTTAAAAGTATGAGGAACGACGAGTGCAAACTCATCTCCACCGACACGTGCAACTGTAATATCATTACATGCGAATCGGTCCAAGCTGTGACCAATATGGGCAATTATCTCATCACCGACATGATGCCCTAAGGCATCATTAATAAACTTAAACTTATCTAAATCAAGTAACATCAAGCTTAACTTAGTGCCATTAAAAGCAGCCCTAGCGATACCTTGCGTAAGTCTATCGTGAAGTAATATTCGATTTGGTAAAGAGGTTAGCTGGTCATGATGAGATAAATACGTCATCTGCATCGACATAGCTAAAGCTTCGCTTACATCTTGAAATACCATAACAGCGCCGCATTGGTTAAGGTTTTTATCAAGAATTGGAGCTGCGCTGTCTTCAACTCGATGTTCTATGCCTTGCTTACTGATCAATTGTGTATTTAAAGCCATAGCGACAGGTCTATTTTCTTTTAAAGCAACAGATAAAGGGTTAATAGACGGTATTTTAGTTGTCGCATCGCATAACTTCATGACTTCTTCAATATGGCGACCTTTCGCGGCAGTTTGTGACCATCCTGTAAGTCTTTGAGCTACAGGGTTCATGTACACAATATTTGCGTTTTTATCCGTAGAAATAACAGCATCAGCAATCGAATCTATCGTAATTCTCAATTGCTCTTTTTCAGCAAATAGTTCTGCTTGTGTTAGTTGTAATATTTTTTCTTGTGTTCTAATTTTTATATGATTTTCAATACGAATTCGACAGAGTCTCAGGTTTAAGGGCTTAGAAATAAAGTCTATCGCGCCTAAAGATAAGGCTTTTTCTTCAATCGCAGGATCACTGTGAGACGTAATAACAACAGTTCTAATATGTGCCAGAGTTGGCTTTTGCTGTATCACTTCTAAAATGTCAAAACCACTGACTGTAGGCATTTCTAAATCAAGAATTAAAATGTCTGGTTTAGTTTTTTCAATCAGCTGTATTGCTTCAGAGCTGTTATTAGAAGTTGAAATATTTCCGACTCCGTCTAAAGCATGCTCTAGCTGTAATGTATTAATCTCTTCATCATCTATGATAAGAACACTGCAATTGTCCATTTAGGGTCCCCTCAATACTTTGTACCTACTAACAATAACGCTAAAACACCAAATTTGCGACCCACTTTTTTATTAGCCTTAAAATATTATTTTTAGCTTTTTGAGTAGTTTTTGAGTAGTTTTTGAGGTTGATTTACTTTGCCCGAAAACAGCAAATTCAGAACACAATAAAAATAATAACATCGCAATTACCTTCAATAATTTATAACTTAAAGCTAAAGAAATTAAAGAAATAAGCTGATTTCACAAAGCCTTCTCTCAAGACAGAGCTTTACAGTATTTAGATTAACGCATTTTGGGGCAAGAGTTTGTTAGTAAAGATCATCTTTGAGCAACTTAAGTAATTACGTTATGCTTTAGACCTATATTGTTAGTCTTATACGTTATGCCTAAATCTCAATTTAATAATCTACTTGCTGACTCTATTTCGTCTCTGAAATCAACGACTTTTACGCCTAATCTAATGGCTTTCATTGCTTCTCTAGTGAATTATGACTGCGCAGTAATTCTCGGTCTGCGTACAGATAAACATCCCATTTATCTTTATGATTCGATTGAAAATAATCGTGAATTACTTTTTGACCGTTACCTCACTTCTGCATTTCAAGATGACCCATTCTACAAAATGCTAACTACTGATGAGCAGCAAGGCGTTTTTTCATTAAAAGACGTAGCCAAACGGGATATGGATTATCAAACATACTGTAATCAATTTTACCTGCAAACTGGTTGGAAAGATGAGTTAAGTATTCTCATAAAAGTCGAAGCAACTCGCTGGGTCGTTATCTATTTAGGTTGCACCCATACAAGTAATCCATTTTCGCTATCAGATGTTGAGATGTTAAATTCATACTTCTCCGTCATTCAATCCTTATGTCAACAGCACTGGAAGCAAACGGAGTTCCTTCTTGCGGAACCTGTCTTTTCTCCTGAGTCCTACTCAGTAAAAAAACGAAAGTTCATAGAGGATGGTCTGCACTCTTTTGGCAAAGATTTTCTTTCAAGTAGAGAGAAACAAATCGCACGGTTAATATTGCAAGGACTTGATACCAAAGAAATAGCAAAACAGTTGGGCATTACAGAAGGAACGGTAAAAAATCACCGAAAGCGTATCTATGCTCAATTAAAGGTGTCATCACTCAGTGAGCTTTTTCAAATCTTCCTCAACCATATTATTACCCACTAAATGAACCAATTATCCCTTTAGGGATATATCGCGCATAAGGTTCTATTCGTAATCTGTACATCACATTATTCATGACAGAAAAGACGTTATAGATGACATTCATTCAGGAACTACAAACACGCGGATTAATTGCTCAAGCCAGTGATTTAGAACAAATACAGCAACAACTTAGCCAGCCACAAACAGTCTACTGCGGTTTCGATCCTACCGCAGGCAGCCTTCATATTGGACACTTAGTTCCTCTAATTATGCTCAAGCGTTTTCAAGATGCTGGACATCAAGCATTAGCGCTTATTGGTGGCGCAACGGGTATGATTGGCGACCCTAGCTTCAAAGCTTTAGAGCGCAGTTTAAATACTGAAAAAACGGTAGCCATTTGGGTCAAAGATCTTACTACTCAAATTGAGCGGTTATTAGCACCTCATTTAAGCAAGCCAATGACCATAGTCAATAACGCAGACTGGATAAAAGACATTAATGTCATCGATTTTTTCCGTGATGTCGGTAAACATTTTTCTGTCAACAATATGATCAGCCGTGAGTCAGTAAAACAACGGTTGCAAAGGCCCGATCAGGGTATTTCATTTACAGAGTTTAGTTACTGTTTACTCCAATCCTTTGATTTTGCGGAACTTAATAGAAATTATGGTTGTAATTTACAAATTGGTGGTAATGACCAATGGGGAAATATCGTCAGCGGTATTGATTTAACACGTCGCCAGAATGGTGAACAAGTGTTTGGTTTGACGTTACCTTTGATAACTGAATCTGACGGTACTAAATTTGGCAAAACAGAAAGAGGAGCCGTTTGGCTTGATCCACAAAAAACATCGCCATATATGTTTTACCAGTTCTGGTTGTCAACTGAGGATACAGATGTCTACAACTTTCTTCGGTACTACACATTCTTAACCTGTGAAGAAATTGATCAGATAGAGTTGCAGGACAAGTCAAATAACGGCAAACCTGAGGCACAAAAGATTCTGGCGCAAAATATGACTCGTTTTGTTCACGGAGAATCAGGGTTACGTAGTGCCGAGCGTATAACACAGGCATTATTCACAGGTGGCGTCGAGAAGCTGAGTTATAGTGAACTCCAACAATTAGAGCTAGATGGTCTTCCAAGCATTGAAAGCATTCTGCAAGACGTTATCGAATTGTTGCTCGAGTCAGGGTTAGCTAAATCAAAACGTATCGCCAGAGAGCTGATCGAAGGCAATGCGATTAGTGTAAATGGCGAAAAAATAACACCTGACAACTCCCAACTCGGATTTCCACTGTTTGATAAATACTGGTTAATTCAGCGCGGAAAGAAGCACTTTTGCTTAATCAAACGCTAATAAAGTAGAAAATGTAATGCGACTCAACTCATTCAAGTGAGGGTTGAACGCATTACTTTAAGTATTGCAGTGTTTCACTTAGCAAAAATTTATTAGACAGATCCTGAAAAGGAATGGGGCAGAAACACGTTTGCTAAAATACCATTAGTAGTGCTTCACAAAGGTAATTTTGCTAAAGCGGTATGTTCTGTGTATTGCCATGTAACAGTTTTAATAAAACTTATCATTAATCAAGTTAATAAACTTTGTTCTAATAATTATTTTTTCTTTCAGTATCTCAGCTTCTCTTTCCATCAGCAGAGGTAGCTTTGATTTCTTGTCATACCGTGTTGGCATTTCACTCAGTAGCTGCTTGTAGAAGCGCTGTGTGTCTTGCTGTATTTTTGTTGAAGCTACGATGAGAAATACTCTGTCATATAATTTCTGCTCATCAAATAGTGCGCTTTTAAATTTTAGAATGCTTTGTTCATGCTGTTGTTTTCGCTTAAATGAGTGCTCTATTTCAACTGCAGTGACTTCGTTATTGTTTAGTAATACTAGCGCATCAACGTTTTTTACATCATTTGATGGAAAAAGACGTTTAAACTCCAACTCAGTCAAATAGGCTTTCCATAGCGGATTGGGAGTACCGTCTGTATTACTATTTTGAATACCAAGCGCAAGAACTAAGCTTAAAATGCTGTCATGCATAATGGAGTTTTGATTCACCTGCTGTATTGGCTCTGATGTTGACCGAAAAGGGAAATCAATTTGTGATAACTCGCGCGCATATTGTGCGCCTGAATATGATAATACATAGATGCGGCCATCAGTCGCGCGGATTGTTTTAGCTGCTTGAAGTAACCCCATATCGACGAGCTTGTTTAAAAACTCTAAGGTTTTTGCTCTACTTGTTTGCCATACCTCTGCGCATACAATGGCTGATACAAATCCAAACCGCATTGCATGTTTTATTGTCCACTCTAGTTTTACCTGGCCTTGTTGGCGTCGATTTTTATATTTTTTGTAATACATATCGATGTCAAAGTAAGGCTGATATACATTACTGTTGGTAATACCTGAAGTATCTTTATTTATCGTCATTTTTATCTCCATCGTGATTTGTTTACTTGGAGATATGAAGGTTTGAGTGATACGAATTTTACTAACATAGCGATGAATTATCGGTTTTTCATTAGGAGAAGCATTCGCTTCAGTACACCTAATGAAAATACTTACAGATAAACTAAATATGAAGTTTCACTTCATTAATCACAAAGGGTTTCACTTTGCGATTAAACGCTTACAACCCACGCCAGCTCTAATGTTGACATTCGTCAACGAGCTGTCTCTACGAAGCGTTCGCTTCTAGGGTTGACGCTTAGCGCATGTCCGGCTTGCGCCGCACTAACCCCCCTTTTGCCATGCCAGGCTGCGCATTGATAAATCATGTTGCTTGTTAAGCTGGCAGTCGTTCGTGTCCTCACTTTTAGGTTTACCGTTTCATTGCTTCGCTATTTCACAGTAAATTTTTGCTCCACAAAAACAAAAGCGGGGTTAGTCCGCCACAGTCGGACATGCGCTGCTGCGCTCGAAAATTGGCTTCGCAATTATTCTTACTACGCGATTTATTGAGTTGTTTCACAACTGCTTTTTGTTGCAGTCAAAGCGGTTGCTTTGATGCGAGATGACGCTTCGCTTTGTAATTAACACCAGAACACTTTCTGCATAATCTACTTTTATTAATCTTTGATAATGCGTGTACGATTATCTCGTTGACAAAAAAACAGATACAGACTCTCGAATTGTAGCGGGACGAGTAACTTTGCTTTTATTAATAAACAAGCTCTACAAAGAGCCAAGGAGAACGAATTATGAGATAGATGAGATGGTTTGCCTGCACAGCATTAGCTGTGGTTGAGCCGTAAACAGGCTGGTGTTTAGCGCTGCACGAGAAACAAAGCCATAGATAAAAGCAGTCAACGCTTTTATCTTTGAAAACTTTTTAGTCCATAAAAGTTTTTATAAAAATATGTTTGCAAATGAGTTTTAAATTCTTAAAGTCAAATAGCGCCAAAACGAAATTTAAGGTGCAATCATGACAGACTTACTAAGTTTAAAACTATTCGGCCATTGTTCTGTAGAGCCATTTATAGAAGAAGATATAGACACACAAATAACCCCAATTGATGTATGTGATGACATACTGACCAATCCTTTAAACCTCTCAGCGCAGATAGATATGGCTGCTGCAACTGCTTGCGTGCTTTCAGATGAAAGTGATATTTCAGAGCCCCTCATAGAGCCTGTATCGTTAATAGATATTAATGACAACTTATCTTTGTCAGATTCAATATCGAGTACCGATGAGTGTCATGTAGCCCACTCAGACCATAGCTTCATGTTATCGGATGAAGGCGGGATCATAACGTTTGATGACGACCATGGTGCGACGGACTGGGGATTTGATGATGCAGGTATCAGTGATAATGCAGATTTTTAGATTAAGCATAGCTTAGTTTACGTAAGCAAAGAATAAAAAAATTTATGTCCTAGTAGTTAGTCCTACCAAAGCCCACATC
>NZ_JAKEVM010000149.1 GCF_022398475.1 Pseudoalteromonas shioyasakiensis
GAATTTAAGTTAACTGGCTCAGAAAAACAAACTCAAAAATACATTTAAAGCATTGATACTAAATAACAATTTAACATATTGCGTATTTATTGATGACTCACAGATTGAGTAACTAAAAGGTAGGTGTAATAGATATGGTAAAAACTCGCCCATGAACAATGGTAAATTTCTTGAAGTATGCCTAAACGAAGGGTGCTTTAAGCAGCTCACTAACAACATTTCAATGGCTAGTAACTTAGGCGCAAAGCGCTTTGAATTGTGCAGTAATTTACACCTAGATGGCCTGACACCAAGTGTTAAAGCAATTGATTGCGCTGTAAAAAACCTAACCAATAACGCAGAGTTAGTGGTGATGATCCGCCCCAAAGTAGGCAGCTTTATTGTTAGTACTGAGTGCCACCAAGTAATGCAAAAACAAATAGCAATGGCAGCGAATGCGGGGGCGCATGGCGTGGTCTTTGGTGCAGTAAAACACGGCGAACTTGATTTAGAGGTGACCCGCTCTTTAGTTGCCACAGCCAAACAGCATGGCCTGAAGGTGACCTTTCACCGTGCATTCGATACTCTTACAAACCCGTTATGCGCACTCAATGAACTAATTAGCTTAGGCGTTGACCGCATCTTAACAGCAGGCACGCCATGGCAAAGCGGTCAAAGTGCTGTTGATGGTCTAAATCAGCTCAACACATACTTAGCGCACAGCGCTAATCAAATAGAAATTGTTATGGGAGGTGGTGTGACCTTAGAAAACGCTGAAGCTATTTGGCGATTAATAAAAAACCATTCAGCCAATGCAGCTGTGCATGTACACTCATGTGTGCACAACGAAAACGGGGTAATTAACGCAGAGGCTATCAATAAGCTTCTTTCAAAGGATTAATCATGGCGACGTATTTTTTAGGTATTGATGGCGGTGGCAGTAAGTGTAAAGTTCGTTTAGAAAATGAAAATGGTTCACTACTTAGCGAAGCCATAAGTGGCTCAGCAAACGTGGCCACCAGCTGCCAACAAAGCCAAGAGTCAATACTGCACGCCACTGAACTTGCTTTTCGTGAGGCAGGGCTTGCCTTAAGCGAGCTGAAAAACACCTATGCGCATGCTGGACTTGCCGGTGCCAATATCGACTCTGCCTATCAAGCTATGATCAAATGGCAGCACCCTTTTGCTAAATTTACCCTGTCTACAGATATGCTGATTGCCTGTAAAGGCGCACATCAACACCATGATGGCGCGGTTATTATTCTTGGTACGGGCTTTTGCGCTGGTTACCAACAACAAAACCAATTTAGCGAATTAGGTGGTTACGGATTATTACTGAGCGATGGTGCCAGTGGTGGTTGGTTAGGCTTACAACTTTGCCGTAAAGCATTTGAAGTACTTGATGATGTTGCGCAAAGTTCAGCGGCTATAGATGCCCTACTCACCCAGCTTAACTGCGACTCAAGCCAAGCGTTAAGTCAGCGCTTAATATCAGCGCGCCCGGCTGAGCTTGCCAAATATGCGCCGCTTGTTTTTAGTCATTCTGACGACGCTTTTTGTAAGCAGTTAATCAATGAAGCGTGCGCATACATTACCCGCTATATCGCTTACTTTGAAAAACAAGGTATTGAAAACGTTACTTTGATGGGCGGTATTGCTAGTGCCATTACCCCTTACTTAACTGATGCCAGTAAAGCGCGTTTAACCCCCGCCCTTGCCAGTGCAGAGCAAGGGGCTATTTTAATGGCAAGAGCTGCAAATTAATCACCTAATTGCGAGCGCATTTGTGAAGGAATTTCACCAAACAAACGCCGAAATTGTTTGCTGAAGTAACTCGGCTCCGAAAACCCACACTGGTAGGCCACTTGTGAAATGGGCAGTTGCGTTTCAATCAGTAGCTTGCGGGCATTTTCGAGGCGCACTTCGTTAATAAATTGATTGGGTGTTTTTGCTAAGTGCTTTTTAAAACGGCGCTCTAAAGCACTTACCGACAAGTGTGCAAGCTCTGCTAATTCATCAATGCTGATCTGACGATGATAATGCTCGCGAATAAATTTTACCGGCTCTTCAATTGCCCTTACATGAGAAAGCGCTTTTGAGGTTTTTTGTAGATGTCGGGTCACTCCGTAAGTGCCAATCACATTGCCATCGTGATCTTTTAAAGCATGCTTTGAGGTAGAAAACCAACCAAGCTCACCTTGTTGGGTTTGGTTAAGCTCTAAACGGTCAGTCACTATGTAGCCTTCCATCACCCGTTTATCGTCATTGACGTATTGAAACGCAAGGTGCTTTGGCGAAAAGTCGAAGTCTGTTTTTAGCAATATTTGCTCCAGTGTTTTATAGCCCTGATGCTCAATAAAATGCTGATTACAATGTAAGATTCTACTATCTGTGTCTTTTACCCAAAAGAGGATATCTGGCAGTAAATCAAATGCAGCAATTAGCTGATTTACGCCTGCTTTTTTTATTATTTCTTGAATATCCATCGCTTAAATTTGTCTCTATAAAGAATAGCACTATATATTTTAAACGCCGATTTTGTTGCATTGTCAACCGAATTTTTATTAGCGCTTATTGGTTAAGCTTTCCTATTATCAATAACATGATATTAACAGTAGCAAACGCTATTTAAATTAGGAGCGCTTAAGATGAGCAAAGCTAAGATCCGCATGGCAATGGTAGGCGGTGGCGATGGTGCTTTCATTGGCGCTATTCATCGAATTGCAGCGCGATTAGACGGAATGATAGAGCTTGTTGCAGGTGCATTCAGTTCAGACGCAAAAAAATGTAAAGCAACTGGCGAACTACTTGGGCTTGATAGCAGCCGTTGCTACGACAGTTACCAAACGCTTTTTGCCGAAGAAGCAAAATTACCTGCTGATGAGCGTATTGATTTTGTGGCTATTGTCACCCCAAACCACTTACATTTTCCGGTCGCGCAAATGGCGCTTGAACATGGTTTTCATGTGTTATCAGATAAACCAGCAACGCTCACACTTGCAGAAGCAGAGCAATTACAAAG
The DNA here is from genome assembly GCF_022398475.1 of Pseudoalteromonas shioyasakiensis. Classification (GTDB taxonomy): domain Bacteria; phylum Pseudomonadota; class Gammaproteobacteria; order Enterobacterales; family Alteromonadaceae; genus Pseudoalteromonas. Next base: position 3,002 of record NZ_JAKEVM010000149.1, read on the forward strand.
CATTATTGCAAAACAGCAGGTTTTATATGGGTTAACCCACACTTACACCGGTTACCCTATGGTCAAAGAAGCCAAGCATCGCGTAAAAGCAGGCGAGCTCGGCACCATACGTAAAGTCATTGTTGAGTACACCCAAGGCTGGTTATCTCAACGTGAAGACGAGGGTTCAAAACAAGCAAGCTGGCGTTTAGACACCAGTAAGGCTGGCATTAGTTGTTGTATTGGCGATATTGGCGTGCATGCAGCTAACTTAGCCGAGTATGTCTCTGATCTCGAAATCACCGAGCTTTGCGCCGATTTAAACCATGTAGTTGAAGGCCGAGCCCTTGATGATGATGGCACTGTGCTACTTAGATTCAATAATGGCTGTAAAGGCGTTTTACTGGCAAGCCAAATTGCTATTGGCGATGAAAACAACTTACGTCTGCGTATTTATGGCGACAAAGCCAGCCTTGAATGGTCGCAACTTGAGCCTAATAGCTTATGGCTAAGAGGCCACAATCAAGCCGCTACATTACTTAGATCGGGCGTGGGTGAATTACACCCTGACACGCAAAATGCCCTGCGCGCCCCTGCCGGTCACCCAGAAGGTTACCTTGAAGCATTTGCCAACATTTACAGCAATTTTGCAGCGCAAATTCATGCATTCAAGCAAGGCGACAACGCAACAAATTCAGCATTTGATGTGCCAGGCATCAATGAGGCTGTGCGGGGTATGGCATTTATTGAACATGTTGTTGCTTCAGCTAAACAAGATACTAAATGGCACAAATTACAGATTGGATAATAAAGAATGAATAAAATCAAAGGGCCAGCTATATTTTTGGCGCAGTTTATTTCAGATCAAGCCCCCTTCAATAGCTTTCGTGGTTTATGTGAATGGGCAAGCGGTTTAGGTTACAAAGCGATTCAAGTGCCAACCTCAAACCCTGAAATTTTCGATTTAGAAAAAGCAGCTCAAAGCCAGCAATACTGCGATGAAGTCACTGGTATTGCCATGGAGTATGGACTTACAATTTCAGAGCTATCAACACATTTGCAAGGCCAGTTAATTGCTGTGCACCCTGCGTACGATGAAATGTTTGATAACTTTGCCGCAGAGCATGTAAAAGGCAACCCTGCAGCGCGAACAAAATGGGCAACAGAGCAACTGATGATGGCTGCTAAAGCAAGTAAAAACCTTGGTTTAACAACCCATGCGACGTTCTCGGGTTCTTTTTTATGGCATACCTTTTACCCGTGGCCACAGCGTCCACAAGGACTTGTTGAACAAGGCTTTAGTGAGCTAGCTAAGCGCTGGTTGCCTATTTTAGATTGCTTTGACGAGCATGGTGTGGACGTATGTTATGAATTGCATCCGGGTGAAGACCTACATGATGGTGTGACATTTGAGCGATTTTTAGCAGCTACCAATAATCACCCACGCGTTAATATTCTTTATGATCCGAGCCATTTTGTATTGCAACAGCTCGACTATTTAGCGTTTATCGATATTTATCATTCGCGCATTAAGGCGTTTCATGTCAAAGATGCCGAATTTATCGCAAATGGCCGCTCAGGTGTTTATGGCGGGTTTCAGAACTGGCAAGACCGACCAGGACGTTTTCGTTCTTTAGGTGATGGCCAAGTAGATTTTAAGCAAATTTTTAGCAAGTTAACTCAATATGGTTTTGATGGTTGGGCTGTACTTGAATGGGAATGTTGCTTAAAGCACCCAGAAGATGGGGCAAGAGAAGGCGCTGAGTTTATTAAAGCACACTTAATAAACCCAACCGACAAAGCCTTTGACGATTTTGCCAGTGGCACAACAAACACTGAGCGTAATAATCGAATTTTAGGTTTATAAAACCGACAACAATAGAACACACAGGACACACAATATGGACAACAATAATTATAACCGCATTGTCTTTCGGCTTTGCTGTATAGCACTGATTGTGACCTCTATGACCTTTGCCATCCGTGCTGGTATTTTGGGTCAACTTGGCAGTGAGTTTGGCTTAACCGACACCGAATTAGGTTGGGTTAATGCCATGGCATTTTTAGGCTTTCCGGTTGCGACTATGGTCGGCGGTATTATTTATAATGCCATTGGCGCGAAAAAATTAGTGGCTTTAGCCTTTATCTGTCATTTACTTGGCCTTGTTTTAACCATCACTGCTGATGGTTTTTGGGGCTTACTGGTTTCTACCTTTTTAATTGGTTTTGCCAACGGCGCTGTTGAAGCTGGCTGTAACCCACTAATTGCAGAAATGTACCCTAAAAACACCACCACTATGCTAAACCGTTTTCATGTTTGGTTCCCAGGTGGCATCGTGATTGGGGCACTTGCGTCGAATTTTATGTCGGGAGCAGGTTTAAACTGGCAATGGCAAGTAGCGTTAATTTTAATTCCTACGGTTATCTATGGCGCTATGCTGATCAAAGCACAATTTCCACGCTTTGATACGCGTACTCACTCTACCAGCAGCAATATTCGCCATTTATTTACGCCGTTATACATCTTTTTAATTGCCTGCATGACGTTTACCGCAACCACTGAATTTGGCACACAGCAGTGGATTGAGCGTATTTTAGGTTCATCGGGTGCCTCTCCTATGGTGGTGTTAGCCTTGATCACTGGCTTAATGGCGGTTGGTCGCTTCTTTGCAGGCCCCATTGTGCATAAGCTCAACCCTACCGGTGTATTACTTGGCTCTGCCATTTGTGCAAGTTTAGGTATCTTCATGATGAGCCAAGCCGAGGGCAGCATGATTTATATAGCGGCCATATTATTTGCACTTGGCGTTACCTACTTTTGGCCAACCATGCTTGGCTGCGTTGCAGAATACATTCCAAAGTCAGGGGCGCTGGGTATGTCGTTAATGGGCGGTGCAGGCATGTTTGCTATGAGCATCTGGAACCCTGTAATTGGTAGCTGGATAGATACGGCACGCTCATCAGCACAAGCAAGTGGCGCAAGCGCTGAACAAATTGAAATTTTAGCCGGACAGGCTGTATTACAAAACCTACTGATCTTCCCAATTATTTTAATCGTCGCATTCATTGGGTTGCATTTAGTAATTAATAACAACAAACGCACCGAAAAATGTGCGTCTTAAGCAAGTAAATCGTCGAGGAACACTATGTTTAAATCTCTTAAAGCACTGACTTTAATGCTCACCGTTAGTAGCTGTGCACTCGCTAATGCGGCTGATAATCAGCTTACACAACAAGAAAAGCAAGCTGGCTGGCAGTTGTTGTTTGACGGCAAAGATATGTCGCAATGGCGTAACTTTAAAAGCGAATCTTTAAATTCTGCATGGGTCGTTGAAGATGGCGCTATGACATTAACTAAAGGTGGTGGCGACCTGCTTACTAAAAAGCAGTACCAAAACTTTGAATTACAGATTGATTGGAAAATCTCTACCAAAGGCAATAGCGGTATTTTTGTATTAGCTGATGAAACCGGACAGATGATTTACTCTCATGCGCCTGAAATTCAAATCATCGATAACGAGGAACACCCAGATACTGAAATTGACTCACATTTAGCTGGGTCAATTTACGATTTATTTGCTGCACCAGTTGCGGCGCACAAACCAGCAAATAGCTGGAACCATGTGCGCATTAAAATGCAAGACAACCACTTACAAGTTTGGCAAAACGGTATTAGCACGACCAGCATTGTGATTGGTAGTACAACATGGAACACCCTTGTTAAAGGCAGTAAGTTTGCAACTTGGAAAAACTTTGCAACGGCTGAACAAGGTCATATCGGGCTTCAAGACCATGGTGACAAAGTGTGGTTTAAAAATATAAAAATCAAGGAGCTATAAGATGTCTGATTTTAAACATAAGGTATTAGTTGTAGGCTCTGGTGCTGGCGGTGCAATGGCCGCATACACGCTAACCAAACTTGGTCACAAGGTGTTATTACTTGAAGCGGGCCGTAATTATGACCCGAAAACAGAAAGCCCAATGTTTCGTCGTAACAACGAAGCCCCACTTATGGGCGCAGGTAACAAAGACAAAAACTTTGGCTTTTACGACGCAACTGTTGATGGCGGTTGGCAAGTACCTGATGAGCCATACACCAGCGCCAAAGGAAGCGACTTTTATTGGTGGCGCGCACGTATGTTAGGTGGTCGAACTAACCACTGGGGCCGCTATTCATTACGCTTTAGTGAACACGATTTTAAAGGCAAAAGCCGTGATGGTCACGGTGCCGACTGGCCATTTGAATACGCTGATTTAGCACCTTGGTACGATAAAACCGAAGAACTTGTGGGTGTTTGTGGCACCAATACAGGCCATGAAGATATGCCAGATTCGTCACCGGGTATTTTACAGCCGCCACCAAAGCCGCGTATTCCTGAGCTTTTAATTGCCGCTTCTGCAAAGAAAATGGGCATTCAAGCAGTGCCTATGCACCGTGCGGTATTAACTCGCCCTAAAGATGATCGCATGGCTTGTTTTTATGCAACGCCTTGTGGCTCTGGTTGTTCAATTGGTGCTGCCTTTCAAACTACGACATCGCTATTACCTATGGCAAAAGCCACCGGCAACTTAAAAGTTATTACTGATGCCATGGTTAAATCAGTCAAAGTTGATGAGCAAGGTAAAGTCACTGGCGTCACCTATGTTGATAAACACACGGTTACCGAACATGCTATTGATGCCGATGTGGTTATCTTAGCCGCCAGCGCCTGTGAATCAGCGCGTATTTTATTAAATTCAAAGAATCAAAAGCACCCGAAAGGCCTTGCTAACTCAAGTGGCCAAGTAGGTCGAAACTTAATGGATTCGACGGGTGCATGGTTAGGTGCGCAAATTCCAGCACTTAAAGGTCGCCCACGTTATAACGAAGATGGACATACCGCTAATCACTTATTTATTCCTTGGTGGGGTCATCAAGCACAAGCTAACAATGAATTAGATTTCCCACGTGGTTATCACTTTGAAATTGGCGGTGGCTTTAGACAACCAGGCTCGGGTGTATCGGGTGATAAACAAGGCTATGGTCCTGCCCTTAAGCAGCAGATTCGTGATGCATATGGCTCTTACGTTGGTTTTGCTCTGCGTGGCGAGATGTTGCCGAACAAAGATACCTACATGGAAATTGACGAAAACGTTAAAGACAAATGGGGTATTCCGGTATCAAAGTTCCACTTTAAGTGGTCTGACAGAGAATTAAAGCAAATCGAACATGGTTTAAAAACTGCGAAGCAAATTCTAGAAAACATGGGTGCGACCGTTGGCGAACTCCCGCCTGCTGAAAAAGCAATTTCAAAAGGTGGCGAAATCATTCACGAAGTGGGTACCACACGAATGGGAAGCTCAAAGAAAGACTCAGTCACCAATCAATGGGGTCAAACATGGGATTGTAATAACCTATTTGTAATGGATGCGGGTGTATTTGCTTCTAACCCTCATAAAAACTGTACGCTCACCATCATGACACTGGCAATGCGTAATTCAACTTGGCTTGCTCAACAAATTGATAACGGGGTACTTTAATTATGCATCATCGTAACGAACACGACTCATATAACTATGTTTCTAACATGAGCCGCCGTGAGTCCTTAAAATGGCTTGGTCTATTAGCTGCGGGCTCAGCGATTGGTTTAACTGCTGGCTGCACAAAAGCACTTGAAGATGACGTTGCAGTCTCTGCAAAAGAGCATTGGCCTGATTTAGATATCAAGCCTGTAACCGCTAAAGGCTATGGTCAAGATCCAAATTTAGTGATGCCACCAGAATCACCTTGGCCGCTGACCTTAACGGCAGACGAACTCACGTTGGTAGCGCTTTTATCTGATTACATTGTGCCGCGCGAAGGTGCTATTCCTTCAGCCAGTGAGCTACAAGTACCGGCGGTTATTAATGAGTGGGTAAGCGCACCCTATGAAGGCCAACAACGCGATAGAATTAAAATTTTAAACTCATTAGCGTGGCTTAACGATGAAGCACAGCTTCGTTTTAAAAAGCAATTTGTTGCACTTAATGAAAAGCAACATCGCGCGATTTTAGACGATATTGCGTTTTTAAACGAGCAAACACCTCTGCAATTTCAGCGCATTGGTAAAGCCTTTTTACGCTTTAAAGAGTTAGTGCTGGCAGCATTTTTCTGTACGCCTGAAGGCTGTAAAGACATAGGTTACCTTGGTAATGTGCCTATTGCAGGCGATTACCCAGGCCCTTCTGATGAAGCAAAAGCCCATTTAGATCAAGTTTTAGCTGAGCTTGGTTTAAGTGAGTACGCCTATACTGATTAACTTTCCCCCTTGTGTTATTTGTAACACAGTGCAGGGGGTCACTCCCCTGCTTTTTTAGGATTGAAGTATGTTTAAAACCCGCATTTTATTGCTTATTATTAGCCTTGTATTTAGTGGTCAATTATTCGCAAAACTGCCCGTGAGTGTGCAACTGTGGTCAGTCAAAGACACCTTAAAAAATGACTTTCATGGTACGCTTAAGTCTCTTGCCGAAATGGGGTTTGACGGCGTGGAGTTTGCCGGAGACTTTGGCCCATACTCAAATAAGCCAGCAGCCTTAAAAGCAAAGCTCAGTGAGTTAGGCTTAGTTGCCAGTAGTGCCCATATAGGCTTTGATGCACTCAGTGAAAACACTATTGATAGCACCCTGCTGTTTTACAAGACCCTTGGCGTTACTACACTTTATGTACCTTGGGATGAAAGAGCATGGCACCCTGAGGGAGTTAAATCTCTGGTTAAAGAGCTTACTAAAGTCAGTGATTATGCGACCCGTTTTGATATGAAGATCGGTTTTCACAATCATAATAAAGAGTTTAATGCATTTAATAACGCAACGTTTTGGGATTACATTGCCAGTAATACTCCCAAGACCATGCCATTGCAGTTAGATATAGGCTGGGTCAATTATGCTGCTAAAGATCCAATCTACTTTATTAAAAAGTACCCTAACCGCACTCTTGCTACGCACATTAAAGTACGTACGATTGAGGCTAGCAACATGAGCCCGATTATCGGCGAAAACAACATTGATTGGCCTGCCATCATCGATACTTTAGAGTCGCACGGCAACACCAAGTGGTTAGTGCTTGAGCAAGAAGAATACCCAAGCGGATTAACCCCACTACAAAGCGTTGCTAAATCAAAACAAAGCTTAGATAAGATTTTACTTGGTTTGTAGAGTTATTTTAGGAATGAGCTTGCTTTAAACAAGTGAGCTCATGGCTTGGATTTTAATAGTCGCTACCTAATAGCTCTATATTAGGGTTCATCTTGCCAAGAGCTACTACCTTCAGAACGTTTTGCAAAGCTTTCTGGTTTCCTGATTGGTTTGTCTATACTTTTATAGAATATTAAGATTCCAGTTCCACCTATGACGGGGAGTAACCAAA
>NZ_JAKEVM010000015.1 GCF_022398475.1 Pseudoalteromonas shioyasakiensis
ATATTAGGTTTACTTTAATTCTTTAGTATTAAATTTTAGTGCTAAGTGACTATTTTTTGGCGTTGATGTCAATAAATTGCCGCTTAGCGCTTGCATCCCTCCTAAACTCGCTTACAATTTAGAAATTAACTAACCTCGTGGTAACTGTGGTTCGCCAATAATGATCTTAATTTTAGACAATAATAATAATCGTGCGATAGGTTTACATGCAGCACTAACCTTCATTGGTGAAACTGCACAATTAGTTGATGAGACTTCATTACAGTCTTTTTGTGAAAAACATCAACAGCAAGAATGCATGGTCATTCTTGGTGCTTTACAGCAGCTAAATCACGAGGCTGTGATCAAACAGTTTCCAGCCATTCCGTTTTTATTAATTGGTGAAACACTCAAACCGTTACTAAGCATTGCTAATGTAGTTGGTTTAATTTGTGAGCCGTTTAACCATGATGTAACTACCCAGCTATTGCATGATTGTCAGCAATATCAGCGCATGCTACCGGGTGACCATAAACAAGCTAAATCTAACAAATCGTTTGATGGTTTAGTCGGTGAAACCGAAGCTGTAAAAGATGTGCGCTTTTTAATTGAACAAGTAGCAAAAACCGATGCCAATGTACTGATCTTAGGTGAGTCAGGCACAGGTAAAGAAGTTGTTGCACGTAACGTTCATTTACTCTCTAAACGCAATACCGGGCCATTTGTGCCGGTAAACTGTGGTGCTATCCCAGGCGAGCTTCTTGAAAGTGAGCTATTTGGCCATGAAAAGGGTGCTTTTACGGGGGCTATTTCTGCACGAAAAGGGCGTTTTGAATTAGCGCAAGGCGGCACGCTGTTTCTAGATGAAATTGGTGATATGCCTTTGCAAATGCAGGTTAAACTACTGCGTGTGTTGCAAGAGCGTAGCTATGAGCGAGTAGGGGGTACTAAGCCTATTCAAGCGGATGTACGCATTATTGCTGCAACTCACCGCAATCTTGAAGAGATGATTGAGCAGGGCGACTTCCGTGAAGACCTTTTTTATCGCTTAAACGTGTTTCCAATTGAAAATCCTTCGCTTAGTGAGCGTGCTGACGACATTCCTCTGCTTTTAAAAGAGTTAATGCGTCGTGTGAACGAGCAAAGTGGCACAACGGCCAAATTTACTGAGCGTGCGATTCAAAGCTTAAAAGAGCATGCGTGGCCGGGGAATATTCGTGAACTTGCTAACTTAGTTGAACGCATGGTGATCATGTTCCCTGATAAAGTAGTTGATGTGCCAGACCTTCCAGCTAAATATCGTTATATTGAAGTTGAGGCTTATGAGCCTGAGTATCCAGAAGAGTTGATGGAGCGAGATGCTTTCAACGATATTTTCAGTACAGGCTTTAGTGATTATGATGATGAAGAACCTGATGTACCAGCAACAACGGTTGACTCAGGTTTACTACCAGATGAAGGAATTGAGCTCAAAGAGTATCTTGCTGAGCTAGAAATTAGCTTAATCAGCCAAGCATTAGAGCGCTATGATTACGTTGTTGCACGAGCTGCAGAAATTTTAGGTGTTAGGCGCACCACACTGGTCGAAAAAATGAAGAAATACAACCTAACGCGCGACTAAGCCGCGTTAGGTTTCTTCCTCGGTTATATCTCTTTAATATTCACTAATTATCTCAGCTTTTCTAAAGCAATCATTGCTATGGTCATTTACCATGCCACAGGCCTGCATGTGGGCATACACCGTAGTAGGGCCTAAAAACTTAAAACCGTGCTTTTTTAAATCTTTGGCGAATGCTGTTGAGATTTCAGTAATAGCCGGGTAATCCTCTAATTTATCAAGATCGTTTACCAACGGTTTGCCACCAACAAACTGCCATTGGTAATTTGAGAAACTGCCAAACTCTTTTTGAATCTCAATAAAACGTTGCGCGTTATTAATAGTGGCGGCGATTTTAGCGCGATTACGAATAATACCTTCAAACTGCATTAACCTTTCGACGTCGTCTTCGGTCATTTTGGCAACCTCTTCGACAACAAAGTTTTTGAAGGCACTGCGATAGCCATCACGCTTTTTAAGTATGGTATACCAACTCAGTCCCGCTTGTGCTGACTCTAAGGTTATAAATTCAAATAAGCGGTGATCATCATATAATGGCACCCCCCATTCTTGGTCATGATAGGCCACATAATCTTCTTTGCTGGTATCGAGCCACGGGCAACGACAATGGTGTTCTTTTTGCATTATTCCCTCGCGATTGTCATTTTTTTGTCAGTGTTATTTTGTCTTTAATTTATTGAAATAAAACAAAAATAAATTTGGTACGGATTGTGCATTTAGCTAGGTAGACACGATTTTTTGAGTATCGATTATGGCCTTAGCAAATGTCCTAAAACCACAATTTATCACAGCCAAACAATATAACCCATGCTTACAACAAGAAGAGTATGTGGGTGAGTTGAGTGAGCTGCGCCAACAAGCCAGTTGGTTAGGTCATTTGGTTGATACCATGCCTGCGGGTGTGGTGGTTTTAGATGGCCGAGGCATGATCGCAAAAGCCAATCAAATTGCCATTGATATGCTAGGTGAGCCCCTTGAAGGTGAAAAGTGGTTTAGCGTAATTCAACGCTCATTTCGACCACAGCAAGACGATGGACATGAAGTATCACTTAAGGATGGCCGTTTAATAAAGCTTGATATTACTGCGCTTGCTCCAGAGCCAGGGCAGTTAATTTTAATGACAGATTTAACTGAAACCAGGCGATTACAAAAGCGAGTAGCACATATGCAGCGCTTAAGTGCGCTTGGCAAAATGGTCGCTTCGCTTGCTCATCAAGTCAGAACACCGTTATCTGCGGCCATGCTTTATGCTGCCAATTTAGGCTCAAAGCGATTGCCAGAAAGCTCGCGTGGCAACTTTCATACGAAGCTAATGTCGCGTTTAAAAGATTTAGAAACCCAAGTGAACGATATGCTGTTATTTGCCAAAAGTGGTGAGCAACAAGTGGTCGAAAGCGTTTCAATGCAACAGTTACTTAATGAAGTAAAAGCCGGTGCTGATGCTATGGTTGCACAAAATAACAGTGAACTTAGCGTGAACTTGCCTGAGCCAGATATTGAAATTATGGGTAATAAAACTGCTCTGGCGAGTGCTATTCAAAACCTGATCCACAATAGTATTCAAATTATTGGCTCTGAGGCTGTGGTAACCCTGAGTGCCGAACGTGACGAAACTAGCGAAAACTGCGTTCGTATCAGTGTCAGTGATAATGGCCCAGGTGTTGATTTACGTCATGCGAACAAATTATTCGAACCTTTTTACACTACCAAAAGCCAAGGCACGGGGCTTGGACTTGCAGTTGTAAGTTCAGTCGCCAATGCGCACCAAGGACGGGTTGAAGTGACTAATAATGCTCATGGGGGAGCATGTTTTAGTTTGATCTTGCCAATTAGTGCAGAACCAATGTCAGCGGAGGCAAAATGAATACTAACTCTATTTTAGTCGTTGAAGACGACGCAGGCTTACGAGAAGCACTGATTGATACCCTTGAAATGTCGGGTATTGATTGCGTTGCTGCAGATAGCGCCGAACAAGCGATGATCTTGCTTAAGCAAAATAGCTATTCATTGGTAGTTAGTGATGTGCAAATGGGCGCTATGAGTGGCCTTGACCTATTACGTAGCATTAAACTTAATTATCCTGAGCTGCCGGTATTAATGATGACAGCCTATGCCACCATTGATGATGCTGTAGAAGCAATGCGTTTAGGCGCGATTGATTATATGGCAAAACCGTTTGCACCAGAAGTGCTTCTTAATATGGTGAGTCGTTATTTGCCTGAAAAGGAAAAAGAAACCGATGGCCCAATCGTTGCCGATCCATCAAGTATTAAGCTATTAGAGCTCGCGAGCAAAGTTGCCCGCTCAGATGCCAGTGTCATGGTACTCGGCCCAAGTGGCTCGGGTAAAGAAGTCTTGGCTCGTTTTATCCACGATAAATCAAATCGTAGCGATGCTCCCTTTGTGGCTATTAACTGTGCTGCTATTCCTGAAAACATGCTTGAAGCAACCTTATTCGGTTACGAAAAAGGGGCGTTTACCGGCGCGATTCAAGCTTGCCCGGGTAAATTTGAGCAAGCTCAAGGTGGTACCATCTTACTAGATGAAATCACTGAGATGGATTTAGGCTTACAAGCTAAATTACTGCGTGTACTTCAAGAGCGCGAAGTAGAGCGCTTAGGCGGTCGTAAAACCATAGAGCTTGATGTTCGCGTTCTAGCTACAAGTAACCGAGATTTAAAAGAAGCAGTGAGCGAAAATCTATTTAGAGAAGATTTATATTATCGCTTAAATGTATTCCCGCTAATGTGGAAACCATTAGCCGAGCGTCCTGGCGACATTATTGTATTGGCTGAACATTTAATAGAGCGTCATTGCCTGAAAAGTAAAGAGCCTATCGCTCAACTAAGTGAGGGTGCGAAACAAAAGCTACTATCTCATGCTTGGCCAGGTAACGTACGAGAGCTTGATAACGTTATTCAACGGGCGTTGATATTATGCGATGGTAATAGTATTCATCAAGATGATGTCTTTATTGAAGAGTTGCTTACGGTTGATATCAAGCCAGTCGCTACGCCGCCACACAACGCACCGGTATATCAAGAACAGCCTGTTGAAGTTAATTTAGATACCGTGCCACAAGTGAGTGAGCAAGGTAATTACAAAGACGAGCTGAAAGACAAAGAGCATCGTATTATTTTAGAAACCTTAGCGCGTTGTAACGGTAAGCGTAAAGAGGTTGCAGAAACCTTAGGTATTAGTCCGCGCACGTTACGTTATAAACTGGCGCAAATGCGAGACTTGGGTATAGCCTTACCTGCATAAACTCCTTCCAAAAAGTTGCTCAAACAAGCTCACATTTTTGTGAGCTTGTTTGCTGTCAAAACTCTGACATGTGAAATTAATGATTCAAGCTATTGAATTTACTTGTTTTATTTTGTGGCACGGTTTGTGCTTTATCAGTGCATAAGTAAACTGCATTGTCAGAGAGTATTATGAAAGTTCAAAACAGCGCATTATTTCAAGAAATGCAAGCTATGGCTTCAGAAGTAGGCCGTAGTAACTCAATTAATAATTTACCAACACAAACTCAGCCAACATCGTCGGCACAGTTTGGTGATTTACTTACCAATGCACTTGATACAGTGAATGGCTTACAACAAGACGCTAAGCAAAAAGTAACAGCAATGGAAATGGGCGATCGCAGTGTTTCTTTAGCTGACGTAATGATTGCTTCGCAAAAATCATCAGTCGCTTTTGAAGCTACGGTGCAAGTTCGAAATAAACTTGTTGAAGCTTATAAAGAAATCATGAACATGCCTGTGTAACTAGGTAGTGGAGAATTATTGTGGCGCAATCTAATCAATCAACTGATCTAGCCTTAGCAGGCGGCGGTATCGACTCAACCGATACTGATGATCAACAAGAGCAAAAGTCAGGCTACCTAAGTGCCTTAAACGGTGTAGATGTTTTACGTCAGGTTACTTTAGTGATCGCTTTGGCAATCTGTTTGGCTATCGCAATTTTTATTATTATTTGGGCTCGTCAACCAGATATGCGTCCGCTTGGAAAAATGCCAACGGAAGAGCTTATTCAAACGCTGGACTTTTTAGACGCTCAAAAGATTGATTACGAACTTGATGGTAACGTCATCTCTGTTGAAGAAGGTGAATACCAAAACATCAAATTATTGATGGCTCGTGAAGGCCTAGAGCAAGCGCCAAGCTCAGGGACTGACATCATCATGCAAGACATGGGGTTTGGTGTTAGCCAACGCCTTGAACGTGAACGTTTAAAACATGGTCGTGAGCAACAGCTTGCACGTACCATCGAAGAGCTAAAAAATGTTACTCGCGCCAAAGTACTTTTAGCTATTCCAAAAGAAAACGTATTTGCTCGTCGCGAAAAACAACCTTCAGCGACGGTAGTGCTTACCTTAAAACGCGGTCGTACACTTGACGGTGAAGAAGTTGACTCAGTAGTTGATATTGTTGCCTCAGCAGTCCAAGGTTTATCGCCAGAGCGTGTTACTGTTACCGATCAAAATGGTCGCTTACTTAATTCAGGTTCACAAAACTCACTTGCTGCTCGCTCTCGTAAAGAGTATGAGATTGAACGTAAGCGTGAAGAAGAGTACTTAAATAAAATCGATAGCATCCTTATTCCAGTTGTAGGCTTAGGTAACTATACCGCGCAAGTCGATTTAAACATGGACTTTAGTGCAGTCGAAGAAACACAAAAACGTTATAACCCAGACTTACCCGCTGTGCGCAGTGAAACCACGTTCGAAGAAAACAACATCGGTGGTCTTGCAGTGGGCATTCCTGGTGCGCTAACGAATCAGCCGCCAGTTAACTCTAATATTCCAGAAATTGCAGGCCAAGGTGGAGCAGGCTCAGCAACGAACCCAAGTCGTTCGCATAAAGAAGCAACACGTAACTACGAGCTTGATACAACAATTTCGCATAAGCGTCAGCAAACCGGTGTTATTCGTCGTATCAGTGTTTCAGTTGCCGTTGATTATGTACCGCAGGTGGGTGAAAATGGTGAAACAACCATGGTTCCTCGCTCTGTAGAAGCATTGTCAAATATTCGTCGTTTATTACAAGGCGGTGTTGGTTTTGATATGCAGCGTGGTGATGCACTTGAGGTTGTCACAGTGCCATTTGTTCGTGAAGATGCTGGTGAAGCGATTGAAGTTCCACTTTGGGAGCAAGATTGGTTCATGAAGATGCTACGCTTAGCATTAGGTGCACTGGTTATCATCGTACTGATTGTCTTTGTAGTAAGACCTATGCTGAAACGTCTAATTTACCCAGACGATACACTAGAAGAATATGATGAAGATGCATTAAGTGCAGGTGTAGATATTGGTGATAGCACGCTAGATATGCTAAATAAAGACTTTGACTCTGCTGCTGTAGGATTCTCAAGTGATGGTACACTACAGCTGCCAGACTTACATGGCGATGAAGATTTACTCAAAGCAGTTCGTGCATTGGTTGCAAATGAACCAGAACTGTCTTCTCAAGTAGTGAAAGCGTGGTTAACAGAAGATGACTGATCAAGAACAAAAACAACTACCACCGGCGTTTGATGTTGATAAATTAGACGGTGTTGATAAGGCGGCAATCTTATTGCTGAGCTTATCAGAAGAAGATGCTGCGCAAATCCTTAAGCACTTAGAGCCAAAGCAAGTGCAAAAAGTGGGTATGGCAATGGCTGCGCTAGATGATTTATCGCAAGCGAAAATTAGCGCAGTCCATAATTTGTTTATTGAGCAAATTCAAAGCTTCAGTACCATAGGCTTCCAGTCTGAAGACTTTATCAAAAAAGCTCTTACAGCAGCGCTTGGTGAAGACAAGGCAGCAAGCCTTATTGACCAAATTGTTATGGGCTCAGGGGCGAAAGGTCTTGATTCATTGAAGTGGATGGATTCAAAGCAAGTGGCGAATATTATTCGCAACGAGCACCCGCAAATTCAAACCATTGTTTTATCGTATTTAGAGCCAGAGCAATCAGCGGAAATCTTGTCGCAATTCCCAGAAAAAGTGCGCTTAGATTTAACCATGCGTATTGCAAACCTTGAAGAAGTTCAACCAGCAGCATTGCAAGAGTTGAATGAAATCATGGAGAAACAGTTCGCAGGTCAAGCTGGTGCGCAAGCTGCGAAAATGGGTGGCTTGAAAGCGGCTGCTGATATCATGAACTACCTAGATACCAATGTTGAAGGTCAGTTAATGGATTCAATCCGTGAACACGATGAAGAGATGTCACAGCAAATCCAAGACCTTATGTTTGTCTTTGAGAACTTAATGGATGTTGAAGACCGTGGTATTCAAGCGATCCTTCGTGAAGTACAGCAAGATGTATTAATGAAAGCAATTAAAGGTACTGACGAAGCATTAAAAGAGAAGATTTTGGGTAATATGTCAAAACGTGCTGCTGAATTACTCGCTGATGATCTTGAGGCAATGGGCCCTGTTCGTATTAGTGAAGTAGAAGCGGCACAGAAAGAAATTCTTTCTACGGCACGTCGTTTAGCTGACTCAGGCGAAATTATGCTTGGTGGCGGTGGTGGTGAGGAGTTCCTGTAAGCCATGAGTAAGTCTTCATTTCATACAGGACGCCCAGTGCATGCCAGTGAAGCTGCCGATGAATTATTGGAAAACTGGCCAATTCCTGAAGTGACGCAAGATACAACAAAACTCGCTGGACGCTCAACGGCGTATGGCACGCCTTTAGCTGACTTATATCGTAAAGAGCAGCAAAAGCAGCAGGCCGAAGAGCAGCCAGAAGAGCCTGAAATTCCGTCCCTAACAATGGCTGAGCTTGAAAAGATCCGTCAAGATGCCTATGAAGAAGGGCTAAAGCAAGGTCATGAGCAAGGCTATATAGATGGTTTTGAAAAAGGCGCACATGAGGGAAAAGAAGCAGGTTTTAAAGAAGGTGTTGAGCTAGGTAAGGAGCAAGGGCAAGAAGAAATAAAGCCTATTTTAGAAGAGCAGCTGACCAACTTAAGAAGCTTACTTGATAGCCTTTCTCAACCATTATCTAAAGTCGATGAAAGTGCCGAAAAGCAGTTAGTGCAGTTAGCTGTTATGTTAACTGAAATTTTAGTTTACCAAGAAATTAAAACCTCACCTGAAGTCATTTTACATGCTTTGAAGCAAGCTATTGATGCGTTAGGTGAAGAGCAAGCTAAAGTACGTATTCACTTACACCCCGATGATATTACTTTAATTACTGAAAGTTATGGCGAACAAACTATCGCAGATAACCATTGGCAGTTAGTTGCAGAGCCGACTTTAGAACGTGGTGGCTGCGAAATTAAAACCCCGCAATCATCCCTCGACATGACAATAAAAACCCGCGTCAAAGAAACGTTGGAAAACTTTTTGCATAGCAGTGGTATCTAATACTTTTTAGGCTCATTATGAGTGCTCAATCAATGACTCTAAGCGAACGCTTACAGCGCTATGAAAAACATATCAAGGCCCCAAAACCAGCCGTTGCCGGTATTCTGACGCGTGTAGTTGGTTTAACGCTAGAAGCAAAAGGGCTTAGAGCACCTGTTGGCAGTCAATGTAAAATTGAAACCATTAACGGCTTTGTTGATGCTGAAGTCGTTGGTTTTAATGACCAAACACTTTACTTGATGCCAAATGATCACATCTCTGGCGTACTGCCTGGTGCACGAGTTATCCCAAAGCTAAATGAAACAGGACTGCCTGTTGGCATGAGTTTACTTGGCCGTGTAGTGGATGGCCTTGGTCGGCCACTTGATGGCTTGGGCGCCATTAATGCTGAGCATCACTTAAAGTTTGCGCAAAACTCAATTAACCCTCTTGCAAGACGACCAATCAGTCAACCTATGGACGTAGGTGTACGAGCCATCAACTCCGTTATTACCGTAGGTCAAGGGCAGCGTATGGGTCTGTTTGCAGGCTCTGGTGTCGGTAAATCAGTATTACTGGGTATGATGACTCGCGGCTCTGAAGCAGATGTAATTGTGGTAGGTCTTGTGGGTGAACGTGGTCGTGAGGTAAAAGAGTTCATTGAAGAAATTTTAGGTGTTGAAGGGCGTAAGCGCTCAGTGGTGGTTGCAGCTCCTGCGGATGCTTCACCATTAATGCGTTTAAAAGGCTGTGAAAGTGCAGTGACCATTGCGGAATACTTTCGCGATCAAGGTCTTAACGTATTGTTATTACTAGACTCCGTTACCCGTTATGCCATGGCGCAACGTGAAATCGCCTTAGCCGTTGGTGAGCCTCCAGCGACTAAGGGGTATCCGCCTTCAGTATTTGCTAAATTACCAGCGCTGGTGGAGCGTGCTGGTAATGGTGGTGAAGGGCAAGGTTCGATCACCGCGTTTTTCACTGTGCTTAGTGAAGGGGATGATATGCAAGATCCAATTGCTGACTCTGCTCGCGCTATATTAGATGGCCACATTGTTTTATCTCGAGATTTAGCTGACAGTGGTCATTATCCGGCTATTGATATCGAAAAATCGATTTCTCGTGTTATGCCACAGGTTGTATCTGAAGCGCATATGCAACAAGCTCGAGTGCTAAAACAAGTGTATTCAATGTATCAACAGAACAAAGATATGATCACACTAGGTGCGTACCAAAAAGGCACCGACCCTATGCTTGACCAAGCAATTAATATGATGCCACGTGTGAATCAATTCCTTCAGCAAGGCATGAAAGATGTGATCAGTTATGATGATGGTCTACAAGGTCTTGCACAGTTATTAGGACAAGGTTAATGGCTCAAAGTAAACTTGATTTATTGTTAAAGCTTGAGAGCGATAAAGAAGAATCTTTACGCATGGATTATTTAAAAGCCCAGCAGCACTTACAAAGTAATCAACAAAAACTGCAAGGGCTGAATAACTTTCGCATGGAGTATTCTCAGCAGTTGCATTTGAAAGGTCGCTCTGGTTTGTCTAGTGCTGGGTTTAGTCAATATCATGCCTTTATCGCAAAAATTGAAGAAGCGATACGCCAGCAAGCCAGCACAGTGAATACTGCAAAACAGGTTGTTACGCAGCGCAAAGCATTGTGGTTAAAACAGCAAGTGAAAGCAAAAGCAGTGGCGAAATTAATCGAAAAGCAAGCTGAAAAACACGCGATGAAAGTAGCTAAAGCGGAGCAAAAAATGCTGGATGAATTTGCTTCAAATCAGTTTTATCAACGTCAACTTAAAAACGCACTTCTCTAAAGCACTATCTTTTTTAGGCATGTTAATTGCATTTACCTAACCAGTAGCATTAATTTTGGCACTTGCGGCGGCAAATTGCCTCTTTAGTTTTAGGTGAATTATGGCGATCAGTGATATCAATTTGCAGGTTAAAACTGAGCAAGGTACTGGTTTTTCAGGCAAAGACTCAGAGTCTAGCGACAAAGCATCGGGCTTAAGTTTTTTAACTTCACTTACAGAAGCAAGTGAAGCGGCAAACGCGCAAGCAAATAGCACCCCTCAAACAAAAAGTGATGCAGATACTCATTCTGTTGATGAAACTAAAGCTGTCAGTATTTCTGAAGAGCCTAAATCAGATGCCAAATTAGGCGACGAAAACACAACTGCTGATGCTAAAGTTGCAACTGCTACCACGTCTACACAGCAGCAATCTAATACAAGTCCAGATATTCGTAATGCAGCTGTAACTAAAGAGCAAAGCGATGAACTTGCACTTGTAGAAGATGAAGAAAACTCACTGCTTTCGCAAATTAATGCAGCTCAAGCTATGAGTACACGTGTTAATAAATTGATTGAAAATAATGATTTTAGCCCGGTAGTTGTTGATAAAAAACCAACCCCAATCGATACCATCACACCTGTTATACCTTCACCGATGACAGACGTTGCACAAACCGATGATTCAAAAGCCGACGCGGAAGGCGACAATTCAATAGCAAGCTTATTACATAAGTCTAAAGTTGCGACTGCGGTAGATAGCCAGCTAAAAGCGATTGGCGATTTACCACCAAAAGATAGCGTGACTCCGATTGTTGATGGTCCATTAACAGACAAAGAAAAGCAGGGTGTTTCAGCTGTTAATACACCTGATACAAAACCTCAGGTAGCTAACTTTGCCAGTGCAACACAAGCAACTGACAACAAAGAATCCACCGTTGATGTAGACGCTCTGTTAAATAACGCTCAGAAACAGGCTGTGAATTCAGACGCTACAAAAACATCTGATGGCAAAGAACTTGGCGTAAATGAGGCAAGTAAAACTGTTTTAAATAAGGTGGTTGCAGATTTAAATAGCGATGCTCAAGTAGATACAAAAACAGCTGAAGTTAATTCAAAACAAACACAAAGCTACACTGACAAAACGGCAGCAAATTTCAGTGCTGAGCAAAGCATTGCTAAAAACATTGAAGCTGGCACGGCAAAAGTGCCAGACAAACCAGCTGACGCAGCTGCCAAAATTGATCAAGCCGTAACAGAAAAACCAGTTTTAGATAAACCAGTAACAGATAAGTCAATCGTTAGCTTGCTGGCCAAAGTACAAAGTGGCGATGGGCAGGCTGTAAGTGAGTTCGCTAAAGGTTTATCGCTAACCTCTGAGCAACAAAAGCAACTTGAGCAACAAATAAATCAACTTAAAGCTGATAATAAGCTCGGTGCTGATGAGGTGGCAACAATCAAGTCGCTATTGACTGATGTGAACAGTAGTAAGCCTACAACGCAAACTGCACAGAGTCCTGTATCACAACTTGCTGTAGAGCAAGACATTGCTGAAGAAAGCCAGGCAAAACAAGATGCTAAATTAGCTGACAATAAGGCTCTCGATAACAAATTACCTACAGGTGTAGAAAAGCAAATCACGGCGCTGACTAAGGATGAGCAGCAAGCATTGTTAAACAAAGTGAACACTCAGTTGCAAACGTTAACGCCGGGCACTGCTCAGTACGAAAAATTAGCTGCAGCTCAAACTGTGCTGACAGAGGCTATAAATGCCCCTGCAACAGCCAGTACTGCGATGCCAGTAACCGCAGCAACAGTTAATGTTGAAAATAATAAAGCGAAACAAAATAATACCGCGCAAATTACAGCCGATGTGACAAAAGTAGTTGCTAGTGAAGAAGTAACCACAGAGCTTGATACAAAAATTAATACAGAACGTACACAGGAAACTGTTACTGTGCGTGTAGCTCAATTATTTACCCAGCTAACGACTCAAGCAAATGCAACAACACAACCAGGTGCCTATGAAATGGCTCATCAGCAATATGAGCAAGCACTAGACGTACAAACACTGCATACACAAACAACTGCGCAAACTCAGACTCAATCTAAATCGGTGAATGTTGACCCTGGTGTAATGCAAGCGATTAATATCATAAAAAGTGATGCTGCAAAGATGCTTCAAGAGCGAGTTAGCGCGTTACTAAATATTAATAATAAAGAAGCTGAAATTCGCTTAGATCCGCCAGAAATGGGCAGTATGCAAATTCGTATACGTAGCGATGCGGAGCAAGCTCAAATTAATTTTGTTGTTCAAAATCAGCAGGCTAAAGAAGCTTTAGAGCAATCAATGCCACGCTTACGAGAAATGCTTGCACAGCAAGGTATTGAGCTTGGTGAAAGTAGTATTCAGCAGGGGAACCCTGAGCAACAACAAGAGCAGTCTGGGCAAGGGCAGCTTGCTGGAAATCAACAAGCTGAGGAGCAGCAGCCAGAAGTAACAGCACAAAGCGCAGAAACTTCTCGACAACAATCTTCATCATCAATAGATTACTATGCATAAGTCCTGCTATTATAAGAAATAAAATAGTTACAGCGCGATAAACAGCTTGCTGTAACTTTGAGGGAAGTGACAATGGCCGAAGAAGCAAATTTAGAAATAGAAGATACGGGTAAAGGCAAAAAGAAGCTGATTATCATCATTGCTGCTGTAGTGTTGATTGCTGGTGCTGCTGCGGGTTACTTTTTATTTATGGGCGATGATGCCCCTGAAGAAAGCCTAGCAGATGAAACCACAGTGACAGAGGCTGCTGCACCATCGAGCTCCGCACAGATTGGTTCGGCTCTGTATGTCGCAATGCCACGCCCATTTGTATTTAATGTACCCGGTGCTAGTCGCGACCGAATTGTACAAATAAAAGTTCAGCTACTTGTTCGCGGTGAAGTGAACGAAGAAACTGCCAAAAAGCATATTCCACTTATCGAAAGTACCTTACTTGGCGTTCTTTCAACAACGACCGCAGATGAATTAGGTACCAGTGAAGGTAAAGAGTCAGTACGTGTTGCTGCACTTGAAAAAGTACAATCAGCATTAAGTGATGTTGAAGGTAGCAAAGTGATAGAGCGGGTATTATTTACCGGCTTTGTGATGCAATAAGGGGTCAGCGTGAGCGATTTATTATCTCAAGACGAAATTGATGCGCTCTTACATGGCGTTGATGAAGTCGAAGAGGAAGATATTCACGAAGGTGATGACTTAGACAGTAATACCTTACAGTATGACTTCTCATCACAAGATCGTATTGTTCGGGGTCGTATGCCGACCTTGGAGATCGTGAATGAACGTTTTGCCCGTCATATGCGAATTAGCCTATTTAACATGATGCGCCGCACCGCTGAGGTGTCGATTAACGGCGTACAAATGATTAAATTTGGCGAATATATTCATACCTTATTCGTGCCAACTAGTTTGAACATGGTACGTTTTCGTCCGTTGAAGGGCACCGGCCTAATTACCATGGAAGCCCGATTAGTATTCATTTTGGTGGATAACTTTTTTGGTGGTGATGGCCGCTATCATGCAAAAATAGAAGGCCGTGAATTTACCCCAACAGAACGCCGTATTGTTCAAATGCTGCTTAAAATCATCTTCGAAGATTATAAAGAAGCATGGGCGCCGGTAATGGATGTGTCTTTTGAGTACCTTGACTCAGAAGTTAACCCAGCGATGGCTAACATCGTAAGTCCAACTGAAGTGGTTGTTATTAGCTCTTTCCATATTGAGCTAGATGGTGGTGGCGGTGATTTCCATATCGCATTACCTTATTCGATGCTTGAGCCAATCCGTGAATTACTCGATGCCGGTGTGCAATCAGACACTGAAGACACTGACTTACGTTGGAGTAAAGCATTACGTGATGAGATCATGGATGTTGAGGTCGATTTATCGACTCAATTGCTTGAGGTTGATCTAACGCTACAACAGATTATGGAGCTTAAAGCTGGCGATATTATCCCTGTTGAAATGCCAGAACATATCACCGTATTTGTAGAAGAATTGCCGACCTTCAGAGCGAAAATGGGCCGCTCTCGTGACAATGTGGCACTACAAATTAGTGAAAAAATTAAACGCCCTGAATCAGTTAAGTCAGAACTACATGTGTTCACAAAAGGTGGCAAAAAACTGGATTCAGATGCAGAATTAGCAGAACTAGAAGAAGATCTACATCTATCTGAAGGTGTAGATTTAGACTGGTAGTCGATTTATAAGGTTAAACATAATGAGTGATGATCAAGATACAATGGACGAATGGGCTGCGGCACTAGCCGAAGCTGAAGAAGCTGAGGGTGGCTCAGGCGATGCTGCTGTAGCGGAGCTTGATGAGTTAAAAGATGAAAGACATGAGCTGTCTGGCGACGAAAAACGTAAACTTGATACTATCTTGGACATTCCAGTTACTATTTCGATGGAAGTGGGTCGTTCAAAAATCAACATTCGTAACTTATTACAGCTTAACCAAGGTTCAGTGGTAGAACTAGACCGAGTCGCTGGTGAGCCACTTGATGTATTGGTTAATGGCACCCTGATTGCGCATGGTGAGGTGGTTGTCGTCAACGATAAGTTCGGTATTCGTTTAACTGACGTTATCAGCCAAGTTGAGCGTATTAAAAAGTTACGATGAATGCTTTAGTCGCTTTAACAAGTGCGTCGAGCACTGCATTTCCTACGGCATCACCGACGGCAGATTTACTGTCTATGGTGATGTCTTTGCTTTTAGTGCTGGTGGTTATTATTGCTTTGGCTTTTTTGGTTAAAAAACTAAATCCAAATCTTGCTAATAGTGATGAATTTAAAGTAGTGCGCAGTTTGCCTTTAGGTTCTCGTGAGCGCTTGATGGTCATTGAAATCGATAACGCTCAGCACCTAATTGGTGTGACCCCGCATAGTATTAACTACCTGCATAAACTAGAAACACCATTACAAGAAAAAGAACTGCCAGAACTTGCCAAAAAATTTGGTAAGTTACTGAACCCACAATCACCTTCAAATAAAAAGAATTAACGCTATGATCAAGTGGATACTTATTTTAGCAAGTGTGTTGTTTTTGCCGTCGGTTAACGCTGAAGGCATAGAAGCACTGACCATTACCACCAACCCTGATGGCTCTCAAGATTACTCCGTGACGCTACAAGTGTTAGCGATTATGACGGCGCTGAGTTTTATTCCAGCGGCGGTCATTATGATGACTTCATTTACACGGATTATTGTGGTTCTGGCGATATTACGCCAAGCAATAGGCTTACAACAAACTCCATCGAATCAAATTTTGTTAGGTATGTCGCTGTTTTTAAGTATTTTTATTATGGCGCCAATTTATCAGCAAGTGAATGAGCGCGCTATTGAGCCATACTTGAATGAACAAGTTACCTCAGTGCAAGCATTAGAACTTGCCAAAGAGCCAATGAAAGCGTTTATGCTCTCGCAAGTTCGTATAAAAGATTTAGAGACTTTTGCGAAAATAGCTGGTTATGAGCAATTAGATTCGCCAGAAGACACGCCGTTGATTGTATTGATCCCAGCGTTTGTTACCAGCGAATTGCAAACGGCCTTTATCATTGGTTTTATGTTTTTCATCCCATTTTTGATTGTGGATTTAGTCGTGGCCTCCGTATTAATGGCCATGGGTATGATGATGCTTTCGCCGATGATTGTATCTTTGCCGTTTAAGATTATGCTGTTTGTATTAGTAGACGGTTGGAGCCTTGTGATGGGCACGCTGGCGAAGAGCTTTGGGCTCGGGGTGTAACAATGCAATTCAAGACACATAATTAGGTAGGAGAGACAAAATGGAACCAGAAATTTTTGTCGATATACTCAGTGACGCGCTATTCTTAGTTATAAAGTTAGTGTCTGCAATCGTAGTACCTGGCTTATTAGTCGGTCTTGTAGTGGCAGTTTTCCAGGCGGCAACATCAATCAATGAGCAAACCTTAAGCTTTTTACCTCGTTTGCTGATTACCATAAGCGCACTTATTATCGGTGGTCACTGGTTCACGCAAGAGCTTATGGACTACTTCACTCGCTTAGTGATGTCGATACCGGAGATAGCAGGCTAAATGGAATTTCCATTTGCGGTTATTATTCAATGGCTCAGCGATTTTTTGCTGCCATTAGTGCGTATTAGCTCAATGATTATGATCATGGCAGGCCTTGGTGCGAAGAATGTACCAAGCCGAATTAAGCTTGGTTTAGCGGTAGTTGTAACCTTTGTTGCTGTGCCTATGCTGCCCCCTGCGACTTTTAATAACTTATTTTCGTTTGAGATGATCCTTGTGGTCATTCAGCAAATGCTTATTGGTGTGGCGATAGGCTTTGCTTCAGTACTATTATTAAATACCTTTGTTTTAGCAGGGCAAATACTCGCGATGCAAACTGGTCTTGGTTTTGCGTCCGTCGTTGATCCATCGAATGGTCTGAGTGTACCCGCTGTGGGTCAGTTTTACCTGATTTTGGCTACCTTACTGTTCTTTGTTTTTAATGGTCACTTAATGATGATCCAAATGGTCATTCATAGCTTTGAAGTATTACCAATTGATGGCAATTGGTGGGCGGTTGATCATTATTGGGATATCGTTACTTGGGGCGGTTGGATGTTCACCACAGCCTTGGTGCTTGCTTTAGCACCACTGACAGCTATGCTGGTTATTAACATGTCGTTTGGTGTGATGACCCGTGCGGCACCGCAGTTAAATATTTTTTCGATTGGTTTTCCGTTTACCTTAGTGGCTGGGCTCGTGATTATTTGGGCAACGCTAGGTAACTTCATGACTCAATTTGAGTTTCAGTGGTTAAAAATGGTTGAGTTAATGTGCAGCCTTGTTGGTTGTACACCTTAGGAGCACGCCATGGCTGAAGATTCAGGTCAAGAAAAAACCGAAGAACCCACGCAGAAAAAAATTGATGATGCCAAAAAGAAAGGTCAGGTTGCCCGCTCAAAAGAGCTAGGTACAATGTTTGTGCTTATCTTTTCAGCTATTTCCTTATTGTTGTATGGACCTGAAATTGGCAAAGGTCTTTATAATGTGATGGGGCGCTTATTAAGCCTTAACCGTAATGAAACCTACGACACCACTAAAATGTTTTCAGTGTGGGGAATTGTTGCGGATGCGTTGTTATTCCCTATGGCAATGTTTGTGTTGATCATCGTGATAGCCGCTTTTGTTGGGAATACTTTACTGGGGGGCTATAACTTTAGTTGGCAAGCGGCAGCACCAAAAGCAAGTAAGATGTCGCCGGCTAAAGGTATTAAGCGTATGCTTGGCCCTCAAGCAGGAGTAGAGCTAGTTAAGTCTATTTTAAAATTTGTAGTGGTTGCAGGTTTTGCGGTGTTCTTAATTAATACTTTCTTTGATGAAATACTGCACCTAAGCATTGAAAGCGCGCCCGGAAATTTTATCCATGCACTCGAAATCCTCTCTTGGATGTTCTTGGGGTTAACTTGTACGTTAATCATTATTGCAGCAATAGATTCTCCTTATCAAAGTCACAAACACCATAAACAGTTAAAAATGACCTTACAAGAGGTAAAAGACGAATTTAAAAACTCTGAGGGTGATCCGCAAATAAAAGCGCGTATTCGCCGTACTCAGCGTGAAATGTCGCAAAGGCGTATGATGCAAGACGTGCCTGATGCCGATGTGATTGTAACCAACCCGACGCACTACTCAGTCGCGCTTAAATACGATACAGCTAAAGCGGGTGCGCCAATTGTGCTTGCTAAAGGCGTGGACGAGCTTGCTATGCAAATTCGTAAAGTTGGTAAGGGTAATGACGTGCCAATTGTTGAATCACCGATGCTTACACGTGCACTGTATCACACCACCGATGTGGGCAATCAAATACCTGATCAGCTATTCACAGCCGTTGCGCAAGTGCTGGCTTATGTCTTCCAGTTAAAGCGCTTCCAAAAAGGGCGTGGAAAACGTCCTGTTCCACTTAATAAAAAGCTCCCAATACCCGATGCTTACAAATATTAGTAAGTAGTTATATAACTTGGAATAGTTATTGCAAATTCCGTGTAGTGTCAATATTTTGAAATTGTTGAATTATGGAATTTAAAGCGGTATTACAACAACTTAACAGAGATAAAAAAGAATATGCGAAGGGTATCGGCACGCCGTTAATGGTACTTGCTGCGCTGGGCATGGTGATTTTACCCCTGCCGCCATTTCTTTTAGATATTCTATTTTCGTTTAATATCGCGTTAGCACTGGTGGTGTTACTAGTTACTGTTTACACCATGAAACCACTTGAATTTGGTATGTTCCCTGCGGTTCTACTAATTGCAACCATCATGCGCTTAGCACTGAATGTCGCCAGTACCCGTGTGGTATTGCTAGAAGGTCATAATGGTGGAGATGCAGCCGGTAAAGTTATCGAGGCCTTTGGCTCGGTGGTTATCGGCGGTAACTATGCAGTTGGTTTAGTGGTCTTCCTGATTTTAATCATTATTAACTTTGTGGTTATCACCAAAGGTGCTGGCCGTATTTCTGAAGTATCAGCTCGCTTTACTCTTGACGCAATGCCTGGTAAACAAATGGCGATTGATGCTGACTTAAACGCCGGTTTCATCAGTGCAGAGCAAGCTCGTGAACGTCGTGAAGAAGTCACCCGCGAAGCCGATTTCTATGGTTCAATGGATGGTGCGAGTAAGTTCGTAAAAGGCGATGCAATAGCAGGTATCGTTATTCTAGTGATTAACATCGTTGGTGGCTTATTTGTTGGTATGATCCAACATGATTTATCGTTCAGCCGTGCGATGGAAGTATACACCTTACTAACCATTGGTGATGGTCTAGTTGCACAGCTACCTTCACTGTTACTGTCTATCGGTACCGCAATCGTTGTTACCCGTCAAAATGAATCGCACAATATGGGCGACCAAGTTAAGACTCAGCTAGGTAACGAAAAATCACTTTATATCGCATCAGGTATTTTAATCATCATGGGTATTGTGCCGGGTATGCCGCACATCGCATTTTTAAGCTTGGGTGCATTACTGGGTTACCTTGCTTATTTCACACAGCAACAAAAAGCCAAAGCAGAAGCCGAAAAAGCAGAGCAAGAGGCAAATGGTGGTGCACCAGGTACAGGCGTTGCCAATAAACAAGAACAAAAAGAACTGGGTTGGGATGACGTTCAGCAAGTTGATGTTATTGGCTTAGAAGTGGGGTATCGATTGATTCCACTTGTTGACCAATCTCAAGGTGGTGAACTGTTAAATCGTATTAAAGGTGTGCGTAAAAAACTGTCTCAGGAGCTTGGCTTCTTGGTACCTCCTGTGCACATTCGCGATAACTTAGAGCTCGACCCTAACGCTTACAGAATTACTATGATGGGTGTTTCAAGCGGTGAAGGTGAGCTTAAGCATGGTGATGAGTTAGCGATTAATCCAGGCCAAGTATTTGGTCCAATCAAAGGGGTTGCTACAAAAGATCCTGCATTTGGATTAGATGCGGTGTGGATCAAACCTGATCAAAAAGATGAAGCACAATCACTTGGCTATACCGTCGTTGATTCTGCAACTGTGGTTGCAACTCATATTAGCCAGTTACTTACTAACAGTGCTGCTTTACTACTTGGTCATGAAGAAGTACAAAACTTATTAGATATGTTAGCGAAGAGTCATCCACGTCTTGTTGAAGGACTGGTTCCTGACGTATTACCACTTACTACTATCGTAAAAGTGCTACAAAACTTACTTAATGAAGGGGTGGCAATTCGCGATATGCGCTCGATTGTACAAACTCTTGTTGAGTATGGTCCACGTAGCCAAGACCCTGATGTACTAACGGCTGCAGTGCGAATTTCACTGCGCAGATTGATCGTTCAAGACGCTGTTGGTATGTCTTCTGAGATCCCTGTCATAACCTTGGCGCCTGAGTTGGAACAGATGTTGCATCAGTCACTTCAGAATGCAGGTGACGAAGGTGCCGGAATAGAGCCAAGCCTTGCAGAGCGACTTCAACAATCATTGAATGAAGCGCATCAAAACCAAGAAATGGCCGGTGAACCTTCGATACTGTTAACGTCAGGAATGTTAAGAACTGTGTTATCTCGCTTCGTTAAGTACACCATCCCAGGTTTAAGGGTGATGTCTTACCAAGAGGTACCAGACGAAAGACAGATTAAGATTGTCAGCTCAGTAGGCCAACAATAGGATAGTAAAGGGGTTGAACCATGAAAATTAAACGTTTTTTTGCTAAAGATATGCGCACAGCACTGAAAGAAGTGAAAGATGAACTAGGTGTTGATGCGGTTATTATGTCGAACAAAAAGCTTGCTAACGGCGTTGAAATCGTTGCAGCTGTTGATTACGACAAAGCAGCCCCGAAAGCCGAAGCTAAACCAGCAGTGGCACAATCAGCAGTGGCACAATCAGCACCTGCTCCACAGCATAACTTTGTTAAACCTGAGCCAATGCGTGCTAAACCTGAGCCGCAAGCGAAAGTTGCTGATAGCCTACAAGCGTTACTTGAGCGTCAAGCCCCACGCCCTCGTTCGCCAGAGCTTGCGTCAATGTTTAGTCAATCTGGTATTGATACGAGTGAACACTATCAACCAAAAGAGCCAAGCTTTGAGCAGCAACAGCCTGAATATAAGCAAGCTCCTCGTTATCAACAGCAAGCAGCACCTCGTGTACAAACTCAAGCACATAGCTTAGGTTTTGATGACGACTTAGATTCTGGTTTTGATGATTTAGATTCACCAGCCGAGCACAAAAACTCAGCACCTGCGAATCAATCAGAAATGACGACCATGCGTGAAGAAATGAATGCGATTCGTCAATTACTTGAACACCAAGTATCTGGCTTAATGCAACAAGATATGGCACGCCGTGATCCGACTCGTGCATGTATGATTGACCGCTTAGCAGGTATGGGTATTGAACGTGATGTTGCAGAGCAAATGGCTTGTTTCATTCCTGACGACGTATCACGTCAACAAGCGTGGCAAGCACTTCTGCAAATGGTTGAAAACCAAATGCATACCACTAATAACGAAATTCTGCGTCAAGGCGGTGTATTTGCGTTAGTTGGTCCAACAGGCGTTGGTAAAACAACCACAGTTGCAAAATTAGCTGCACTGGGTGCACAAAAATATGGTGCTGATAAAGTGGCGTTGATCACCACTGATACCTACAGAATTGGTGCCTACGAACAATTGGCTACTTATGGTCGTATTATTGGCTGTGGTGTTAAGCAGGTAAAAGATGCGAATGAATTAGCTGAAGTGTTATACCATTTACGTAATAAGCGTCTAGTATTAATAGACACAGCGGGTATGAGCCAACGTGATTTACGTTTAACTGAGCAGTTAAATACCCTAATGCGTAATCAGCGTGTTGATATTCGTAGTTATTTAGTATTAAGTGCTACAGCACAGATAAATGTGTTGCAAGAAACCGTAAGACACTTTAAAAAGGTTCACCTAAGTGGCTGTATCTTCACTAAATTGGATGAATCTTTAAGTTTAGGTGAGATTATTAGCATAGCGATTCAAAATCGCCTGCCAATAGGGTATCTTACTAACGGTCAGCGCGTTCCTGAGGATATTCGCGTAGCGAATGCTGAAAAACTAGTGAAAAAAGCTGAACAATTGTATTTAAAACGAGCAAAAGCACAACATTCAAGACGTCAAGCAGTAGCGTCGAACACAGTAGGGATGTATGATTAACACAGTATTAGATCAAGCAAGCGGCCTGCGCAAAATGAATCAAAATAATAATAGTGGCGTTAAAGTTATCGCTGTTACTGGCGGTAAAGGTGGAGTGGGTAAAACCAACGTTTCACTCAATACCGCAATCGCATTAGGTCAGCAAGGAAATCGTGTATTAGTATTAGATGCCGATTTAGGTTTGGCAAACTGTGACGTAATGCTTGGCCTTCGTGTTGAACGTAATTTATCTCATGTTTTGTCAGGCGAGTGTGAGCTTGACGAAATTCTTGTTGAAGGCCCTGCGGGCATCAAAATTGTACCAGCGACGTCTGGTTCACAAAGTATGGTTGAATTAACGCCATCTGAGCATGCAGGCCTTATTCGCGCTTTTAGCGAGTTAAACACCGAGTTTGATATATTAATTGTTGATACCGCCGCAGGTATTTCTGACATGGTATTAAGCTTTTCTCGTGCAGCCCAAGACGTTGTTGTGGTTGTATGCGATGAACCTACCTCAATTACTGATGCTTACGCACTTATTAAAGTGCTTAGCCGTGAGCATGGCGTATATAAATTTAAAATTGTTGCCAATATGGTGCGCAGTTTGCGTGAAGGGCAAGAATTATTTGCTAAACTTTCAAAAGTAACGGATCGTTTTTTAGATGTTTCAATGGAGTTGGTAGCAACCATTCCTTATGACGAGAACATGCGTAAATCTACGCGACGTCAAAAGGTGATTGTTGAATTATTCCCGAACTCACCGGCAGCGGTGGCGTTTAAAACATTAGCAACAAAAGCAGTTAAGTGGCCGATCCCTAATCAACCGTCTGGCCATTTAGAATTTTTTATTGAAAAACTAGTAAACGGCTAACTATGACAACATCGGTGAATAAAGCGATGGGATATCAATCAGCACAGAATTTAAATGCGATTGTCGAAAAACATGCCTCTTTAGTCAAAAAAGTGGCGTGCCATCTAATTGCTCGTTTACCTGCCAGTGTGCAACTCGATGATTTAATTCAATCAGGCATGATAGGCCTAATTGAAGCGTCAAAAAACTTTGATGCTAGCAAAGGTGCTAGTTTCGAAACCTTCGCTGGAATTCGTATTCGTGGTGCGATGTTAGACGAAATTCGTAGAGGTGACTGGGCGCCACGCTCAGTTCACCGAAATGCCCGCCTTGTGGCTGAAACCATTTCCGAATTAGAAAGCACTTTAAATCGTGAGCCCAAAGATACTGAAGTCGCTGAAAAACTTGA
This sequence comes from Pseudoalteromonas shioyasakiensis, assembly GCF_022398475.1. Lineage (GTDB taxonomy): Bacteria > Pseudomonadota > Gammaproteobacteria > Enterobacterales > Alteromonadaceae > Pseudoalteromonas. Next base: position 23,717 of record NZ_JAKEVM010000015.1, read on the forward strand.
TATTACGCTAGATGAGTACCATCATATTCTACATGATGTAAATTCGAGTAAAGTATTAGGTATTGAAGATTTAGGTGTAGATGAAGACGTCATCACACCAGTAGGTCAGGATTTAGGACTAGACAAACCGTTTAATAACGTTAAAAATGAGCGGTTTAACCAGTCTCTATTAACGGCTATCCAATCGTTACCAGAAAGAGATGCTCTCGTTTTGTCTTTGTACTACAACGACGAAATGAACTTAAAAGAAATAGGACACATACTCGATGTTAGCGAGTCGCGTGTGAGTCAAATACATGGTCAGGCGATGATTAAGCTCAAAGCAAAAATCAATGACTGGATTAATTAGTAGTAAGTAAATAAAGGTTCAAACCTCACCGGAGGATGTTTTGGATAAAAACATGAAAATTCTTGTTGTTGATGATTTTTCTACAATGAGACGTATCATTAAAAATCTATTAAGGGATTTAGGTTTTACCAATGTGCAGGAAGCTGACGACGGTTCAACAGCATTGCCAATGCTACAAAATCAAGAATTTGATTTTGTTGTAACAGATTGGAACATGCCTGGTATGCAAGGTATTGATTTGTTACGTGCAATTCGTGCTGATGATAGCCTTAAGCATATTCCTGTATTAATGGTGACAGCTGAAGCGAAAAAAGAACAAATTGTTGCTGCTGCTCAAGCAGGTGTTAATGGCTATATCGTTAAACCATTCACTGCTGCGACACTTAAAACCAAATTGGAAAAAGTGTTTGAACGTTTAGGTTAATCTAAGGGGAGAGGCTTATGTCAGCACTTGCTGCGCCTCAAATAAGTTTAGAGCAAGCTCGTCAACTTGTTGAGTATCTTGAAAATGGTGAACAAGAAAAAGCAGATAAGCTCATTCTTGACGCTGCATCAAAAGAACAATCAGAGTTGTTTGCTGAAGTCGGCAAATTGACGCGTCAGCTTCATGAAGCGTTAAAAAACTTTGACCTAGATACTCGTCTCACTGATTTAACTACCGACGCGATCCCAGACGCTAAGCAGCGCTTAAATTATGTTATGGAAATGACAGAAAGCGCCGCCAATAAAACCATGGATGCGGTTGAAGCAAGTTTACCAATAGCGCAACAACTTGCTGATGAAATTGCCGCAATCAAACCTACGTGGGATCGTTTAATGAACCGAGAAATTGAACTCGGTGAATTTAAATCGTTATGTCATAGCTTAGATAAGTTCATGAATAACTCGCATACCAAAACCGATGAGCTCCAAGGTTTGATGACTAATGTGCTGATGGCGCAGGATTATCAGGATTTAACCGGACAAGTTATTCGCCGTGTTATTGAGTTGGTGCGAGAGGTAGAAGACAGTTTAATTAATCTCTTAACTGTGTTTGGCAGTCAAGAAGATGGTCATCAACAACAAGAAAAACAGGCCATAGAAAAAGCACCTGCAACAAGTGACACACTAGCAGGTCCTGAAGGGCCAATTATTGATAAAGAGTCTCGCGATGATGTTGTCTCAGGACAAGATGAAGTCGATGATCTATTATCAAGTCTGGGCTTCTAAGAGGAGAGTAGCTGCATGAGCTTTGAAGTCGATGAAGATATATTACAGGATTTCCTTGTTGAAGCAGGAGAAATCTTAGAGCTTTTGTCAGAGCAATTAGTCGAGCTTGAAAACAACCCAGAAGACAAAGATCTATTAAACGCCATTTTTAGAGGCTTCCATACTGTTAAAGGTGGTGCAGGCTTCTTAAGTATGACTGAGCTTGTAGATGCGTGTCATGGTGCAGAGAATGTTTTCGATTTATTACGTCAAGGTGTACGCAGTGTAACACCAGAACTAATGGACGTAATTTTACAGGCTCTCGATACTATCAACGAAATGTTCGCTACGATTCAAAATCGCGAACAGCCAGAGCCTGCAGATCCAGCCCTATTAGAAGTCCTTCATAAATTAAGTCAGCCACCAACCGCAGAAGAGCTTGCAGGTGAAGACTTATCTGTAGCAGAGGATGTTGCAGTTGCACCTGAAGAACCCGCAGTTGAAGAGCCTGCTGTTGATACGCCTGAAGTCACAGCAGATACAGCAACAGACAATATCGATGAAGATGACCCGTTTGCGTTTGATATGTTATTTGATGGCGGCGGTCTTGCAGATAGCAGCGCTGAGCCTCAAAATATTGACGAAATCACCGAAGACGAATTTGAAAGCTTACTAGATGAACTGCATGGCAAAGGGCAAGGTCCAGCAGCGACTGCTCCTGAAGCAATTAGCAGTGATAGTGACGATATTACCGATGATGAATTTGACAGCTTATTAGACGAACTGCATGGCGTTGGTAACTTTGGTGAAGTAAAACAAGATACTTCTGCTCAGCCTGAAGCAGCAAAACCAGCACAGCCGGCTCCTCAAGCACCTGCAGCAGATACTTCAAGCAATGACTCAGACGATGAAATTAGCGATGACGAGTTTGAAGCGCTGCTTGATGAATTACACGGTAAAGGTACTGCTCCTCAGTCTTTAGAAACGGCTGCGCCAGAAAAAGCGCCTGAACCACCAAAAGCAGAACCTGCAAAACCAGCACAGCCTGCAGCATCAAAACCGGCACCTGCGCCTAAACCTGCTGCCGCAGCGCCTAAACCTGCTCCAGCTCCTGCAAAAGCACCAGAAAAATCGCCTGCAGCCTCTGCTGCACCGAAAAAAGCGCCACCACCACAGGCAGAAACAACGGTACGTGTTGATACTAAACGTCTCGATGAAATCATGAACATGGTGGGTGAGCTGGTATTGGTCCGAAACCGCTTAGTGAGCCTTGCTAATAACAGCAATAGCGAGTCAATGGGCAAAGCCATCTCTAACCTAGATGTGGTAACCGCAGACTTGCAAGGCGCGGTTATGAAAACCCGCATGCAGCCAATTAAGAAAGTATTTGGCCGTTTCCCGCGGGTTGTTCGTGACTTAGCCCGTAGCTTGAAAAAAGATATTAACCTGCAGCTAGTTGGTGAAGAAACCGATTTAGATAAAAACCTTGTTGAAGCACTTGCTGATCCATTGGTGCACTTAGTGCGTAACTCTGTTGACCATGGTATTGAAATGCCAGATGTGCGTGAAGCCGCAGGTAAACCGCGTACAGGTACCGTAACGCTTTCGGCATCACAAGAAGGTGATCACATCCTACTAACCATTCGTGATGATGGTGCAGGTATGGATGCTGAGAAACTGAAAAAAATCGCAATTAGCAAAGGGGTGATCGATCACGACCAAGCAAGTCGCTTGTCGGATACCGAAGCGTACAACTTAATCTTTGCACCAGGTTTCTCAACCAAAGAAGAGATCTCTGACATCTCAGGCCGTGGTGTGGGCATGGATGTTGTTAAAACTAAAATCACTCAGTTAAATGGCTCGGTTAATATTCAGTCTGAGCTGGGTGTAGGTACTGTACTTGAAATCAAGGTGCCATTAACACTTGCTATCTTACCGACCTTAATGGTTGTTGTGGGTGAGCAAACTTTTGCATTACCACTTGCTGGTGTTAGCGAAATTTTCCACCTTGATTTAACTAAAACTAACGTAGTTGATGGCCAACTGACAATTATTGTACGTGAAAAAGCGATCCCGCTTTTCTATTTACAACATTGGTTAGTAAAAGGTGCCAACCGCCAAGAGCGTAAAGCCGAAGGTCACGTGGTGATTGTACAAATAGGTACTAAGCAAGTGGGCTTTGTAGTTGACTCGTTAATAGGTCAAGAGGAAGTTGTTATTAAACCTTTAGATGCCTTATTACAAGGCACACCAGGTATGGCAGGTGCGACAATTACTTCTGATGGTGGCATTGCATTGATCCTCGACGTACCTAGCATGCTTAAACACTACGTTGGCTAATAATAAATAATAAAGTGCAGCATTTAGCTGCACTTTGAATGATATAAAACAAGAGAGTGCCAATGGCAGTCAAAGTATTAGTTGTTGATGATTCAAGCTTTTTTCGCCGCCGTGTAAGCGAAATTTTAGAGCAAGACAGCAATATTCAAGTGATTGGTTTTGCCGTAAACGGTCGTGAAGCGGTCGATAAAGCCCGTGAATTAAAACCTGATGTAATTACTATGGATGTTGAAATGCCGGTTCTTGATGGCATTAGTGCCGTGAAAGAAATAATGGCAGCAACACCGACTCCTATTCTAATGTTCTCATCACTCACCCGTGATGGTGCAACAGCAACCCTAGATGCACTTGATGCTGGTGCCTTAGATTTTTTACCGAAAAAATTCGAAGATATTGCGCGCAACAATGAAGATGCAATCGCGCTTTTACAAAATAAAGTAAAAGAGATTGGTCGCCGTCGCCTTTCTCGTTTTGCGCGCCCAGCACCTATTTCGCGACCAACTCCGGCACCTGTACCACGGAGCAGTAGCAGTACAAGTGCTCGCAGCGGGATTGTTCAGCCTGATCGCAGCTTTAGCCGTCCAGCTCCTGCTAGCTCGCCTGCAGCCTCGTCATCGAGTACAAGTAACATTCGCGCTTCGGGCAAGCAATATCAGTTGGTTGCTATTGGTACATCAACCGGTGGACCTGTAGCGCTACAAACAATTTTAACTCAGCTGCCAGCTAACTTTCCGCATCCAATTTTGCTTATTCAGCATATGCCAGCTGCGTTTACACCTGCTTTTGCAGCCCGCCTCAATGGCTTATGCAGAATCAATGTGAAAGAAGCGCAGAATGGTGACCGCTTAATGCCTGGTACCGCTTATTTAGCACCTGGTGGTCAACAAATGCTAATAGAAGGACGAGGCGGCTCTCGCACACTACGTGTGTTTGAAGACGACAGTCCGCGTATTACTTATAAACCGAGTGTTGATGTGACTTTTGCTAGTGCTGCAAAAACCTTTGGTGGTGATGTGCTAGCTGTCGTATTAACGGGCATGGGCGCTGATGGCCGTGATGGTGCGCGTATGCTTAAGCAAGTCGGTGCTACTATTTGGGCGCAAGATGAAAAAACCAGTGTGGTGTATGGTATGCCACAAGCTGTTGCAAATGCGGGGCTGGCGAGCGAGAGCTTAGCACTAACCGATGTTGCAGCTCGCCTAACACGTGAGACTGGTTGTGGATAAGCTATCTTTTCTTGGCTTAATTGTCGCGATAAGTGCCATCGCCTTTGGTTATGCATTAGAGGGCGGTGTTGTTTCTGCACTATTTAATGGTCCTGCGCTTATCATCGTACTCGGTGGTACGCTTGGGGCTGTGATGCTGCAAACCCCTGCAAGTGTTTTTACTAAAACACTAAAGATCAGTCATTGGGTGTTTTTTCCGCCATATCACGATATTGATGCAGCCATCGAACAAGTTAAGCGTTGGTCACACAAAGCACGCCAAGAAGGTTACTTAGCCCTTGAGTCTGAAGCGCTGTCGCATTCAGATCCTTATGCGGCAAAGGGGTTGAGTCTACTTGTTGACGGGATTGATGAGCAAAAGCTCAGAGATACCCTTGAAATTGATTTAATGCTTGAACGCGAGCGCTTACTAGAGGTAAGCCGGGTTTACGAAGCAATGGGTGGTTATAGCCCTACAATTGGTATTCTAGGTGCGGTACTCGGTTTGATTCTGGCCATGCAATTTATCACCGATCCTGAAAAACTGGGTGCCGGTGTCGCTACTGCGTTTATCGCTACTATTTATGGTGTTGGTTTAGCTAACTTATTATTCTTGCCTATGGCGAACAAACTTAAGCAGCAAATTGAGCAAAAAATGCTGTATCATGAACTACTTGCTGAAGGCATTATTGCTATTTCGCAAGGTGAAAGCCCACTAAATATCGAACTAAAACTTGAGGCGTACCGTGTAGAGCGCCCAAGCTTAGTTGACGAGTAATTTATTATGATGCGCCGTCGTCTGCGTCATAACACGTCAAAAAACCAACATACTGAACGCTGGCTTGTCTCTTATGCCGATTACATGACCATCATGTTTGCTTTTTTTGTGGTCATGTATGCTATCGCAATTAGTAAAAATGAAGATTTTCAAATTCTCTCAGACTCACTGGAGCAGGTGTTCGAAAAATCAGCTCGTCAGCAACAACAGGTTGGCACTGGGGTTAACGGCACAGGCATACTAACTGACAGAGTCAGCCCTGAGAACGACATTCTATACGGTGAGAGCATTCGTAAAGATGAGCAAGGCCCTGAATTACTCGATGGGCAAAGCGAAACCAGCAATATTGAGAAAAAACATCTCGGCAAGCCTCTCGACAGCTTACTTACTAAATTGCAGTCTGCGCTTATTGATGAAATTCGTGATGGTGAAGCGAGTTTAGAGCTTCACCAAGATTGGCTTATCATCGAATTAAGTTCAGGTATGCTGTTTTCATCGGGCAGTGCTGTTGCACAGCAGCGTGCCAAGCAAGTTGTTGGTTTAGTGAAAGATATTATCGCACCGGTTGATAACTACATTCGCGTGCGTGGTTATACCGATAACGAAGGTATTCGTAATGAGATGTTTCGCTCAAACTGGGAGCTATCTGTAGCGCGGGCTACATCCGTACTGGTTGAGCTTGAGAGTTTAGGCATTAACCCTGCACGTATGGCTATTGAAGGCTACGGGCAGTATTCGCCCTTCGCAAGTAATGACACTGAGCAAGGCCGAGCAGAAAACCGCAAAGTGGTTGTTGCATTGTCTAAATATGGCTTACCGCCAAAAGAGCCAGAAAATACTGAACAAGAGTCACAAAACCAACCCCAACAGACGACAGAAATTGAGTTGCCAAGCGATGATAACAGCATTAAAGTGATTCAATTACCACATGGTGGCATTAGGATTACCACGCGCAATGAACAATAATAAGGTGTGATGTGAAAGTTTGGACCGTAGCGAATCAAAAAGGTGGAGTAGGGAAAACAACAACAGCCGTTAGCCTTGCTGGTATTCTCGCTTTACAAGGAAAACGCGTGTTACTTATTGACACCGATCCGCATGCATCATTGACTTATTATTTTGGTATCGATTCAGAAGACTTAGAAGTTAGCGTGTATGATATCTTTGCGCGCGGCAATAACATGGCCAGTGAAGAAATTTTACAGGCTCTATGTCCATCAACACTTGAAAACCTTGATATCTTACCTGCGACTATGGCAATCGCGACGCTTGATAGAAGCATGGGCAATAAAAATGGCATGGGCTTAATACTTAAAAAAGCACTGGCCAAAATTAGCGACCATTATGATTATGCGATTATTGATTGCCCGCCTGTTTTAGGGGTTTTGATGGTTAATGCTCTTGCAGCCAGTGAGCGAATTTTAGTGCCAGTACAAACAGAATTTTTGGCCTTAAAAGGGCTTGATCGTATGATGCGTACGATGGAGCTGATGCAAACATCGCAAGCAAAACAGTACCAATATACAATTATTCCTACAATGTACGATAAACGTACTAAAGCATCACTTGAAGCTTACAAGACTCTGCAGGATAATTACAAAGATAAAGTATGGTCAGGCGTGGTGCCTGTCGATACAAAGTTTAGAGATGCTAGTTTAGCACAGCAAGTGCCGATTCAATTTTGCCCGCGTTCGCGTGGCGTTTTTGCCTATCGTGCACTGCTTGATTACTTAGTTGCACAAGGTTAAAGATGAGTAAGCATTTATTTGCCAATGAAAAAGTGATGACCCAATATTTGGGCGCTTTGTTGTGTGAAGATGAGCCTACAGACCAAAATCTTGAGCCAGTCGCAAAGCTGCTGGAGCAGGTTAAAGAGCCTGAAACTAAGACGGAAGAAAAGCTGACAGACGTTCAGCCTACTCCAGAACCTGTTTTACCACCCCCTGAACCGACTAAAGAGCTTGAGAAAACCGAGAACCAAGCTAATATCAAAGATATAGTCGCAGAACCTAAAGCTGAACTGGTTGCAAAAACCTCGTCTGATCGTCAAGAAGACTATTTTGATGGTGAATTTCAGGCATTATTCTTTGAGGTTGCAGGGTTAACGCTTGCTGTACCGTTAAAAGCATTAGGGGGAATTCATAAGCTGGCAGAGGTTAACCAATTATTTGGTAAACCTAAATGGTTTAAAGGTGTAATGCTAAACCGTGAAGAAAAACTAAATGTTGTTGATACTGCACGTTGGGTTATGCCAGAAAAGTATGATGAAAAATTAGAACAATCATTAGATTATCAGTATTTAATCACCTTAGGTGATAGCCAATGGGGATTATTGGCTGAAAAGCTCGTAAATAATATTACGCTTCGTAAAGAAGATGTAAAATGGCGAGCAAAATCAGGTAAGCGGCCTTGGCTTGCAGGTGTCATCAAAGAGAAAATGTGCGCCTTGATTGACGTTGAAAATTTAAATCAATTGCTAGAGCAGGGCTTAGACAGCCGTGAGCAGTAACTATTTTTACGGAGTAATAGCATGAGTGAAGAAAGACTACTGTCAGCAAATAAAAACGCTGATAGCAACGATGAAGTGTTACAGTGGGTAACCTTTAAACTTGAAGAAGAAACGTACGGCATTAACGTAATGCAAGTGCAAGAAGTACTTCGCTATACCGAAATTGCTCCTGTACCAGGTGCGCCTTCTTATGTATTAGGTATTATTAACCTACGTGGTAATGTTGTTACTGTTATCGACACTCGTGCACGTTTTGGCTTAATGGGTGCTGAGGTCACTGATAACTCTCGTATCGTTATCATTGAAGCTGAAAAGCAAGTGATTGGTATTTTAGTCGACAGTGTCGCAGAAGTGGTTTACCTACGTAGCTCTGAAATTGACAGTGCGCCAAATATTGGCACAGAGGAAAGTGCTAAGTTTATCCAAGGTGTATCTAACCGTGATGGTGAGTTACTGATCTTGGTTGATCTTAATAAATTATTAAATGACGATGAGTGGGACGAGCTAAGCGCACTATAAGCGTTTGGAAATTATATGCTGTTATACTCTTTGTTTGGTGCCTCAATCTTACTTGTATTAGTGTGTTTGGGGCTTATTTTTGTCAATAACAATAAGCAAGCGGCGGCGATTCAAGCCAAGCAAAAACAGTTACAAGAAGCTCAACAGCAATTGAGTATTTTACGTAGCGAAGTGGCTGAGATGCGAGCCGGCATGCTGAGTATTGGCAAACGCGTTGTTGCTGTTGAAGAAAAAAGTAAAGAGCTTGAACAGCTACAAGATGCACAAAAATATGATGATCCGAATGCGAAAATTTATTCGCGAGCGGTTAAAATGGTTGAGCTAGGCGCTGATTTAGAAGAAATAATTCGTGAATGCGAATTACCCAGAGCCGAAGCTGAGCTACTCATGTCACTTCATAAACAAAAAGGCGCCCAATAAGGCGCTTTTTTATTTGAGTACATTTGAGCACTAGGCTTGAATGTTGAGCTTACCTTGAAAGTCTTGCCAACCTGGTGGAAATTTACCACGCAATACGTACGAAAAAGCAATTAACTCGGCAATGACATAATAGAGCTCTTTCGGGATTTCTTCACCTAACTCAAGATGTGATAAGGTTTGTGCTAAATCAGCATCTTGGTGTATCAAAATACCTTTTTGCTCAGCAAGTTTGACGATTTCTTCAGCCAATTCACCAAAGCCTTTACTGGTTACTCGTGGCGAGCTACCAGCTTCGTAGAGTAAGCCAATTGCTGATTTATGCACCGCTTGTTCACTCATAAGAATTATACCTTAATGTTAATAATCGCATGGGATTTATAAAAAGCTTGGTGGCTTGACGTTCCTTGTTGCAAGTTTAACTCACCTACATTTAAGCCATGGCCTGCTAATTTATGACGCAGTGTTTCTAAATGCGGATGAGCAAGCGCTGTCACTTCTTGTGAAGAAGCGAGCAACTGGCAATCAACTGCTTTATCCATCACCTCTGCGGTAATTTGTAACTTGCCAAGCTGTGCATAATCAAAGTTCAAGCGCACAAACCAGACATTTTTCGCTTCGAGTTTATTTTTACTTGGCTTTTTATACTGTCCTAAGCTGATTTCTGTTTGCCCTGTTTCAGGAGGTAATTTCATCGGCAAGAAAAATTGCGCTAAAGCACTGTTATCTTGTTGCTGATTGATAGGTGTTGTTTGCACCTGAGCCAAAGTGTTTTTTAGTTGTGAAGCTTCAGCCGCCATGGCTTGTATCGCAGGCTGCTGTAGCTGCTCGAGTAATTTATTACCGTTAACGGCTTTAAAGTTGGGCACTAACACTTGCAGTAAGGCATCAAGACCTGTTTGATTATTAAAACTAAGGTTGGTTGGTGCTTGATTAATAATTGGCGCGGCAAGTGAAGCCACAGCTAATTGTTCTAACCCTTGGCTAAAGCTCGCTTGCTGAGTCTGGCTGGGTAATGCTGTTGGCCTGAGGATACTTAAAAGCTCTCGTTCAATCGTAGTAGGGTGCATGTTTTGACTCGAGATCATGCGATTAAATGCTTGATTTACGAGTCGATTCAAATCTACCGAAGACGATGTGTTTTGCTCACTCAGAGCTACAAGTTTTTCTGTTAATTGCACTGGTATAGGTGTGCTTGCTAAAGGTTTGCTTTCAGGAAGCGGTAATAGCTTCGCAATCAGTGCAGCCTCAATCGGTCTTATCGGCAACAATGGCTGACTCAAGTTGGGTTCTTTCAAAGCTAAGTAGGGGGCATGTAATTGAGTTTGCTGCTGGGCAAATTTTTGTAATCCTGCTGTTTGCTCAGCTGGTGTTCGAGTCGCTAGATTATTTTGTTTTACTTGCTCGTTAGGCTCTGCCGCTACAAGGTTTTTAACCACTGTTTTTACAGCCTGTTGTTGCAAAGGGGCAGGTGCTCCTTTTAAATCAGGCTTTACATTTAGCGCAGAAGAATTTGGGTCTGTGCTTAATGTCGCTTGTTTAGTTTTTGTAACCTGCTCACTCGGGTTTTTAACTACTGAATTAGCAAGGTTACTTTTAGCTTGGGCGAGCTGCTCTGAGGCTGGTTTGTCAGATTTCATGGCAGTAACAGCGCCGCTAACTGCTTTGTTGTCTACAGGTGCTTGTTGTAAAGCCGTATCTTTATTCAAAGCAGGAGTTTGCGCTTTACTATTGATTGCTATTTGAGTTGCAGGGCGCTGCACGCTAACAAGCGGCTCTAAGCTGACTTTTATCCGTTGCAGTAACTGTATTAAAGGTGGAGTCTTGTTATAACTCACGGGTAAGCTAACTTGCCTTGTAGACTGACTTTCGGTTAATGGCTCTGTCTGTTTAGTCGCAGGTAATGGCGTATTTGCTGAAACTGGTCCACTGGTTTTTTGCGATACTTGGGGGACGGCGTGTTGTGGCGCGCTTTGTTGAATAGCGGCAAACTTTACTATATTGATTTTATTAGCATTAAAGCCCAGTTGGCTAATTGTATTTTTGCTTTCAATCAGCTGATGCGTTGACTGGTTAACAGCCGCTTTGGTGGTAGCGGGGAGCTTTTCAAAATAGCGCACTGCATCACTAATACGCGTTTTTAAATCAGCAAAACTGTCTTTTAGCCAAGAGCTAATGGGGGAATTTGAGCTGCTCGATGGCGCTATCAACGTACTCTTAGGTTCAACAGCTTGGCTTTTTAATGCTTGATTGAATGTCTCTGACAGAGAGTTCTTTAACAGTATTTGTTGCACAGGTGCTTTATTTATAAGTTCAACAGTATTTTTAACTTGCTGGGGTATTAGTTTTAATGCATGAGGATGAAATTGCCACTGCGCTTGAATTTGCTTAGCTTGTTTTGGCGATATTGCCGGTAGCGGTAAAGTTAATTCAGTACTTTGCTTGTTTGCAACGCTTAACTGTACTTGTTGCCCAGCTAATTTTAAATTCATTTCAGGGGTTAGCTTAGCCACCAACTCAGCTACTTTTTGTTGGCTAACACTTTGCTGATGGAGAGAATCCCCAAAGCGATTAATAATGTTTAAATTAAAGCTATTTTGTTGGTTGGTAGCAGGCAGCAAAATGGCTTTAAGTGGTGCTTCAGCTTTTAAAAGAGCAACCAGGCTATTGTTAAGAGCAAACTCAGCTTTTAATGCCGGTAGTTGTAGTAAAGGTTTACTTGGCGCAATCTGAGCCGGGTGAGGCATATTTGTATTTGCACTCCCTTGCGTTAGCAAGTTCAGTAGTGCTTGTAATTGCTGGCTTTTGCCAAGTGTAATCGTCAGCGGTGCTGGTGTGATAGTCAGCTGTTTACCATCACTACTTAATTGAATATTGGCCGCTAAAAAGCGCTCAGTTTTAAGGTTTTCTTGCTCTGTTGATAAGCGTAATGTTTGCCATGAGTTATTGATTAGCACGTCCATTTGCACACTGTGCTTACCAATCACGATATTACGGGCAGTTAGGCTCTGCTCAGCCAGCATTTTTAAGGCATCATTAGGTGATTGCTGTGATGCACTGCTGATTGCTTTTGGGTCTAGATTAAGCTGAGTGCTGAGAGTCAACTGGCTTTGTTTATTCATTATTTTAGATCAAATATAAGTTAATCGTTTTAAAGCAATATTCGTATTACCCTATCATTATGGTAGACTAACGCCTAATTTTGGGTATAGAGAATCGTCATCTTGTTACACATTAAGGCCGTCACCTGCATCAAGCAAGATCGTTGTTTGTTTGCGGATCTTAATTTCAGCTTGAAATCGGGACAAATTATGCAGTTAGCTGGTCCGAATGGGGCTGGTAAAACATCATTATTGCGTATTATCGCGGGTTTCGCTATGGCGGATGAAGGCGATGTTTTGTTCCAAGAACGCTCGATTACAAAATACTATGATGAATATGCACAAGAGTTATTATTCATCGGCCATAAAACAGGGGTAAATACACAACTTACTGCCCTTGAGAATGTCGCATTTTGGCTAAAAATTAATGGCTACGATAGCAAACAAGACTTGTATCCGATCTTAGCAAAAATAGGCTTGGTGGGTCTTGAGGATGTGCCTGTTCGTATGTTGTCAGCAGGGCAACAGCGCCGTGTCGCTCTAGTAAGACTGTGGTTAAACAGCGCCAAACTATGGATCCTTGATGAGCCATTTACAGCCCTTGATAAAAGCGGTGTGGCATTTTTACAAGAACGCTTTGTTGAGCACCTAAATGCTGGCGGCGCGATTCTTTTAACGACCCACCAAGATTTAACGACACATTTTAGTGACTTACAAACAGTGACTTTGGAGTATCGCCACTAATGGTAAAACAGCATTCGTATTGGCAATTATTCTCTGCGGTTTTTTCTAAAGATCTTAAATTAGCGTTTCGTCAGCGTGCTGAAATCGTTAACCCTATCTTGTTTTTTCTTATTGTTATTACACTTTTTCCGTTAGCAATTGGCCCTGAACCCGGTCTACTTGCTCGTATGGCTCCGGGCATTATTTGGGTCGCTGCGTTACTGTCGACTATGTTAGGCCTAGATAAGCTATTTCGTGATGATTATCACGACGGAACACTAGAGCAATTAATTGCTTCATCATACCCATTACCGTTAACTGTTCTTGCAAAAGTGGCAGCGCATTGGGTGATCACGGGGTTGCCTTTAGTGTTAATGACTCCGGTATTTGCTTTGTTATTGAATTTAGAAAGTTCAGCGCTTTTAGCAACCGTTCTGACCTTATTGTTAGGTACGCCATTGCTTAGCTTCATTGGCGCAATTGGCGCTGGACTCACTGTGGGACTACAAAAAGGCGGCATTTTAATGAGTTTGCTTGTTTTGCCTTTGTATATCCCTGTACTAATTTTTGCAACCTCGGCTATTGATACCAGCTCTATGGAGCTTGCCTATAGCGGACAGCTTGCAATCCTTGGTGCCATGCTAATCGTAGCGATTATAGCGGCGCCAATTGCCATATCGTCAGCATTGAAAGTGAGTGTAAGTTAATATGTGGAAGTGGTTACATCCCTACGCAAAAGCAGATCGTGCTTACCAATTGTGTAACACCTTACTGCCTTATTTCGCCGTCGTTACGGTGGTTTGTATGATTGTTGGATGGGTCTGGGGGCTTGCTTATGCCCCAGCCGATTACCAACAAAAAGACAGCTACCGAATTATTTTTATCCATGTGCCTTCAGCTATTTTATCTATGGGCGCTTACTCTTCTATGGCGATTGCAGCAGTGATCGCACTAGTATGGCAATTACGTAATGCAGAACTTGCAGTGATTGCAATTGCACCTGTCGGGGCATGTGTGACAGCGATAGCATTAATTACCGGTGCAGCATGGGGTAAACCTATGTGGGGGGCATGGTGGGTGTGGGATGCACGTCTTACCTCTGAATTAATTCTGTTATTTTTATACCTTGGTGTGTTATCGCTTTATCATGCTTTTGAAGATAAAAAAGCAGCGGGGCGTGCTGCTTGTATCTTAGCCATTGTTGGGGTTATCAACTTACCGATTATTCACTTCTCGGTGGAGTGGTGGAATACCTTGCATCAAGGTGCAACCATTACAAAGTTTGATACTAAAGCCATTGATCCAAGCATGTTTTGGCCATTAATGGTTAACATTGTTGCGTTTGCAGGTTTTGTTGGTGTGGTGACGTTAATCCGCCTTAAAAACGAAATTCTCCAACGTGAAAAGCATCGCCCTTGGGTGCGTGATATGGTTGAGCGAGGTTAATCATGCAGTTTGATTCTTTTGCAGATTTTATTGCCATGGGTGGCTATGGCTTTTATGTATGGTTGTCTTTTGGTAGCTGTGCATTAATTTTACTCGGTATTTTATTTAGTTCGTTAAACGATACAAAACGTATTTTCTCTTCAGTAAAGCAGCAAGCACAACGTGAAGAGCGGATTAAGAAAGCGAAGCAAGAGGCAGGGCAATGAATCCAAGACGTAAAAAACGTTTATTAGCAGTTGTAGCCATTATTTTTGGTGTGGGTGCAACCATTGGTTTAGTGCTGTACGCACTGCAAGAAAACATTAATTTATTCTATACCCCAAGTGAACTTGTTGAGGGTAAAGGACCAAACAAAGAAAAACCGCATATTGGCCAAAAGTTACGTATTGGTGGCATGGTTGTACCTGGCTCAGTTGTTCGTGACGAATCAAGCTTAAAGGTAAGCTTTAAACTGATTGATAAAGGCCCTATGGTGACAATTAATTATCAAGGGATTTTGCCGGATTTATTCCGTGAAGGCCAAGGGATTGTGGCGCAGGGTGTGTTAGTTAAAGCCAATGAAATTGATGCCTTTGAAGTACTTGCAAAGCATGATGAAGAATACATGCCTGCAGAAGTTGCTGAAGCTGTGAAGGGTATCAAACACGAAAAACCGACGTATAACTTAGATAACGGCAATTAATATGATCCCAGAACTCGGTTATTTTTCTTTAACACTGGCCATGGTGCTCAGTGTTCTATTGTGTATTTTTCCTTTGTGGGGCGCGCATACCGGCAATTTACGTTTAATGCGTGCAGCCCCATCACTGGCAATTGGACAATTCGTATTTGTACTTTTGTCTTTTGCTGCACTTGTTTATGCCAGTTTAACCGACGACTTTACTGTTTCGTATGTTGCTTATCACTCAAGTAGCACCTTACCTTGGTACTACAAAATAACCTCGACATGGGGTGGTCATGAAGGGGCAATTTTACTCTGGTTAGTAATGCAAGCGGGTTGGACAGCAGTTGTCGCTATGCGTTCGCAATCATTACCTTGGGTATTACGTGCTCGTGTACTGGGTGTACTAGGCTTTTTAGGTGTTGGCTTTATGCTGTACACCTTATTAATGTCGAGCCCATTTGAGCGCCTATTACCGTATTTCCCAGTTGAAGGTCGCGATTTAAATCCGTTATTGCAAGATCCGGGTATGATTATTCACCCGCCATTGCTCTATATGGGCTATGTGGGTTTATCTGTGTCGTTCTCATTTGCTATTGCAGCGTTACTTACAGGTAAGCTTGATAATACTTGGGCTAAGTGGTCTCGTCCTTGGACTATGACAGCATGGGGCTTTTTAACACTCGGTATTACCATCGGTAGTTGGTGGGCATATTCAGAACTTGGCTGGGGTGGCTGGTGGTTCTGGGATCCAGTTGAAAACGCATCATTAATGCCATGGCTTGTGGCAACCGCATTGCTGCACTCATTATCAACCACCGAAAAGCGTGGTGTATTTAAGTCGTGGACCGTATTACTGGCTATTGCAGCATTCTCGTTAAGCTTACTGGGGACCTTTATTGTTCGCTCGGGTATCATTGTATCTGTGCATGCTTTTGCCTCAGATCCTAACCGCGGTATGTTTATTTTAGCTTTCTTAGCCATTGTAGTTGGTGGTGGTTTATCGCTTTATGCACTGCGTGTTTCGCAGGTGAAAAGTGAAGGCCGTTATAAGTTTGCCTCACGTGAAGTTGCGCTTTGGCTAAATAATATTTTCTTAGTTGTGGCAACGCTGATTGTATTGCTAGGTACATTACTGCCAATGATCCACAAAGAACTTGGCTTAGGCAGCATTTCGATTGGTGAGCCGTTCTTCAATAAGATGTTTGCTATTTTACTGGTACCGTTTGCCATTTTAATGGGTATGGGTCCGCTGTTACGTTGGAAACAAAACAAGTGGTCGATGTTGCAAAATAAGTTTGCACTATCGGCTGTCGTCAGTCTCGTGGCTACGGCAGCGTGGTTATATTCAAGTTACGATGTAATTGCGCCAATTACCTTTATTGCAACTGCGCTAGCGGTATGGATTGTTGTTACTACAGTGGTTGATTTAGCGGCAAAAGTAACTATTCACAAAACCTTAGGCGAAGGCTTTAAACGTTTAGGGCTAAGCTATTGGGCGATGGTTTTAGGCCACGTTGGTTTAGCGTTCGTGATTGCAGGTGTAACGCTCACCTCTGCTTATTCAGTAGAGCGTGATGTATCAATGAAGCCGGGTGACACTGTGGCATTAAATGAATACCAGTATCGTTTTGATGGTGTTAAGCCTATCCGCGGCGCAAACTATAGTGGCCATGCTGGTGTTGTCACTGTGCTGAAAAACGATAAACAAGTAACCGTTTTACATGCTGAAAAACGCCGTTATGACATTGGTATGCAGTTTATGACTGAAGCGGCTGTTGATGCAGGCTTTACGCGTGACTTGTATCTAGCGCTAGGTGAGCAATTAAGCCAAGGTGCGTGGTCGTTACGTATTTACCATAAGCCTTATGTTCGTTGGATGTGGCTCGGTGGTATCTTGATTTCACTGGCAGGCTTTTTAGTACTTGGTGATAAACGTTATCGCCAAAAATCGACTAAGCAGGAGGCTTCAGCATGAACCGTAAACTACTCGCACTAGCACCTTTACTGGTTTTCGTTTTACTGTGTGTATTTTTATATCAAGGTTTGTTTGCTAACCCGCGTGAGCTGCAAACAGGGCGTATTGGGCAGGCTATGCCAGCTTTTAACCTGCCAGATTTGATGGATGAGTCAAAGCGTTGGACTGATGCAGATTTAAAAGGTGAAGTTTACTTACTTAATGTGTGGGGCACATGGTGCCCGACCTGTTTAGCTGAGTTAGGCTATTTAACCGAGCTTAGAGAGCAGGGCGTTAAGATTGTTGGCTTATACTACGAGCAAGGCTACGACCCTGACTTTGATGGCCAGTTTGATATTAACGCACTACGCGAAGATGTCACTAGCATGCTTAATCGTGCTGGCGACCCATATCAATTTAATATCTTAGATTTAAAACGCACATTAGCCCTTGATTTAGGTGTGTCTGGCGCACCAGAGACCTTTTTAGTCGATAAACAAGGCACTATTTTGCTGCACCATACCGGCGATATTAATCCGCGTGTGTGGCGAGCCAAATTCGCACCGTTAATGCAGGAGTTACAGTAATGAGACTCGTGATTTTTTTAGCAAGTTTGCTTATCACGTTTAGCGCATTTGCAGAGCAAGACAAGTATCAATTTGATGATAAAGAGCAAGCTGTTCGCTTTAGTGAACTTACCAAAGAGCTGCGTTGCCCTAAATGTCAAAACCAGAACATTGCTGACTCAGATGCCGTTGTAGCCAAAGACTTACGTGACAAAGTGTTAACGCTGGTAAAAGATGGCAAAAGCAAAGATGAAGTCATCGATTATATGATTGACCGTTACGGTTACTTCGTACATTACGATCCACCAGTAACACCAGCAACCTTAGTGTTATGGGTATTGCCAGTATTAATTGTGGTACTTGGCTTTGGCTTTATTGTTTTACGCCAACGTAAGGCATCTGTAAAACAAACATGGACAGAGCAAGACGAGGCACTGCTTGCAAAGTTAATTGAACAAAATCAACGTCAGGAGCAAAGCTAGATGGCATTAATGTGGGCTTCTTTTGTTTTACTCACACTGGTTGCATTGCTATTTGTTGTCGTTCCGTTTTTTAAACGCGAACGTATTCAACGCCTTGATCACAATGCAAACTCGGAGTTAATCCGAATTTATCATCAACGTTTAGACGAGCTTAAAGCTGACTTAGATAACCAGCGTATTGATGCACAAATGCACGATGAGTCAGTTAACGAGCAAAAGCGTCGTTTACTCAATGAGCTGTCTCCGGAAAAAGCGCTAAATAGTAAAGGTAACAACCGTATTTTTGCCCTTACTGGCGCTGGCTTTTTAATTGTTTTAACGGCTATCTTTTACGGTTACACGGGTAGTCAGCAGCAAATTAAAGGCTGGCATGACGCGATGGCAAACCTTAAGTCGTATGGTGAACGTGCCGTAATGCAAGATGGTGAGCCATTAACACCGAATGAGCTGCAAGCATTTGCTTTAGCATTGCGTACCAAGCTTGATCAAAGTGGTGATGATGAAGTAGCGTGGATGCTGCTAGGTCGTGTTGCGATGTCATTAAATGAATTTGATATGGCAATGCAGTCATTTGATAAGGTTCTTAAAATGAACCCAGATAACAAGCAAGTGCTGATCAGCTACTCGCAAGTCCTGCTAATGGAAGGCAGTGATGCGAATATGTCTCGTGCGGCGACTATGTTATCGAGAGTGTTAAAAGCAGAGCCTACCAATATTGATGCTATCTCATTGCTAGCCCTAATTGCTTATGAGCGTAAAGATTGGCTGCAAGCAAAAACTGCGTTTGAAGTACTGCTTGCAAGTATGCAGCAAAACGACCCGCGTTATAGCATGATTGCAGAGCGAATTGCTGAAATTGATGCCCATTTAAATAATGAGCAGCAAGTTACAAATACAAAACTCGCAGAAGCTTCAAACAGTGAAATTAGCATCACGGTTGATTTAGACTCTGCACTTGCAGATTCGCAGCCACAAAACGGCACGTTATTTGTTTTTGCAAAAGCAGCCAGTGGTCCACAAATGCCATTAGCTGTGGTAAAAATGACCGAATATAGCTTTCCGCTAACCGTGACGTTGAGTGATAGCAATGCCATGGTAGAAGGCTTGAACCTATCAAGTGTCGATAAAATTATTTTAACTGCGCGTTTATCAAAAGATGCAACTGTGGTAACTTCTAGCGGCGAGTTGGAAGGCAAGTCGGATGTTTTAGAGCGTGCAAACGTAAAAGAATATTCTTTGCTAATTAATGAGTTAATACCTTAAGGATAGCCGATGTTTAGGCACAGTATATTTTTTATCTTTTTTGTAGTGCTTGCAGGATGCGCACAAATACCTGAAGAAAAAGCGGATGAGCGAGACCCATTACAGTCGTTTAACCGTCCTATGTATGATTTTAATATGGACGTGCTTGACGCTTATATTCTTCGCCCAGCAGCTGTTGGCTACGTTACTGTCACGCCAACACCGGTAAGACGTAGCATTGTTAATTTTACCGATAACATCACCGCACCAACGGATATGGTCAATGCTGGCCTGCAAGGTAAACCTGGTAATATGGGTATTAGCCTAGCGCGCTTTTTAGTGAACTCTACGGTAGGTTTACTCGGCTTTTTTGATGTCGCTTCATCGCTGGGTTTAGAAATTGTCGATGAAGACTTTGGTCAAACCTTAGGTGTATGGGGTGTAGGAGATGGCGCTTATTTGATGATCCCAGGTATGGGGCCAAGTACAGCACGAAACCTAACAGGTGATGTGGTAGATAACTTTGTGTTACCTGAAATCTCGTTAACAACACCGCAGACTATTTTGGTGTTTGCGCTTAAAGCGGTTGAAGCCCGTGCTTCATTAATGCCACAAGAGAGCCTATTAAATGAGTCGTTAGACCCATATATTTTCGTGAAGGATATTTACTTCCAGCGTCAATTATATGAGCTACATGATGGTAATCCGCCAGTTGAAAAAGAAACGGATGATTTTGACGAAGACTTCTTAGAAAATCTTTAAGATTATTCAAATAAAAATGCCAGCAATTGCTGGCATTTTTTATAGCATTAATAGATTGATATTCATCAGTCTCCAAACACACTCATTTGGTCATTAGACCAACTTAATGCGTCGTGGTAAGCGTCCGGGACTTCTTCTGGCTTAAGGCCCAACTGTTGTTGGATTTCTTTCGCTTTTTCCCAATTTGCTTGCTCATAGAATTTTACAAGGTTTAGATAGGTAGCGAGTAAGCCTTCATCTTTAAGTAGAGCGTCTTTAATTTCGTTGGTCAGCGGTAACTTATTCATAACGCTTGGCATATCTTCATCTAAGATAGCATCCATTAATGACATCATGCCTGTTAAGAAAGCCATACCTGTATCGCGTAACTTACCATGACTAATTGCCAGTAATTCAGCAAACCGTGCTCGGGTTAGCGACAGGCGGATCAGTTCAGCAGGTTTATCTGCAGATACTTGAGCTGCAAATAACAGCGACAAGAAACGTTTAATTTCTTCGCTTCCTAATACGATAAGCGCTTGCTTGATTGTGCTGATTTCGGCACGGCGTTTAAATGCCGCGGAGTTTGAATAGCGTAATAGCTTATAAGATAAGTTAACGTCACGTTCAAACACCTCAGTGATTTTTCTAAGGTTTAAATCAATACTTGATGTTTCGTATAGGAGCTCGGCAAGAGCCATCTCAGAAGGTGGCAAAGTTTTACTTTGTACCATCTCCGGTTTTGAAAAGAAAAAGCCTTGAAAGTAACTAAAACCCATTTCTAGGGCAAGTTGGTATTTCTCGTAAGTTTCGACTTTTTCGGCAAGCAACTTGATGTGCGGGTGAGGTTTTATCGCTTCAATAACCGCTTCAATCGACTCTTTGTCTGTGGTTAAAAAGTCAATTTTGATCATATCGATATACGGATAAAAATGACGCCAGACAGGTTGATGAATGTAATCATCAAGGGCCAGTGTGTAACCACGCTCTTTTAAATCTTTAACCAGAGCAAGTAAACGTTTACCTGGTTGAATAGTTTCAAGAATTTCGACAACGACTTGTTCTTTACCCAGTAATAAAGGGTAGCCTTTTTGGAGTGTCTCTAAAGTGAAATTAATGTAAGCTGGTTTGTTATCCGTTAAATCTTCTAAACCAAAATTGAACTGACTACCTTCAATGAGTCGTGATGTTGCTTCATCGCCATCAATGTCTGGAAACACGTTATCTACGCCATCCCTAAAAAGGAGTTCGTAGCCGACAAGTTTCTTTTCCTTATCTAAAATAGGTTGGCGTGCAGCGTAAAAATACATAGTCCTGGCATGTCCACTTCGGTTAATTCATTTATCCATCAGCAATATATGTCATTGTGCCTGAAATAGCATTAATTAAATGCGAGTATTTGAGGATAAATACTGATTTTATTCTGATCTTAAGACTAGGATAAATTGCAATTGAATTCTATAACTTGAGATTAAATATCATATTTTTGTTATGAAAAGGTTGAAATTGTAAACCCTGTCATTGAACTGCTTGATTGGAGTTGAAGGGGGGAAGCATGTTATAGTCATGGGTGATATCGGTTTTTACCCCAATAATGTCTTAAAATTAAATAACTTGCGAGTCATTATTCGGATTAAAAGCCAACATTAAACAACTTTTGGAGGCTAATTTGGAAACAGGAATGATAATTTCGTTAGCAATGTACTTCATCGTCATGCTGGGGATTGGGCTGTATGCTTATAAGCAATCTACCGACGATGTATCAGGCTATATGCTAGGTGGTCGTAATTTATCACCAAGTGTTGCTGCGCTTTCAGCTGGCGCATCAGACATGAGTGGTTGGCTGCTAATGGGTCTACCGGGTGCAATGTATTTGTTTGGTTTAAGCAAGGTTTGGATTGCCATAGGTTTAGTACTCGGTGCTTGGGCTAACTACTTCCTAGTCGCGCCTCGTTTACGTGTTTACACAGAAAAGGCGAATGACTCAATCACCATTCCAGATTACTTCGCGAACCGCTTTGATGATAATAAAAATATTCTGCGTGTGATCTCTGCGATTGTAATCATTGTTTTCTTCACCTTGTATACCTCGTCAGGTGTTGTTGCAGGCGGCAAGTTGTTCGAAAACTCATTTAATATGAGCTACGAAATGGGTCTGTACATCACAACCGGTGTCGTCGTGTTATATACCTTGTTTGGTGGCTTCTTAGCAGTGAGCCTGACTGACTTTGTACAAGGCTGTATCATGTTTATCTCGTTGCTGGCTGTGCCAATTGCAACGTTTACCATGCTTGATCAGCCAGTTATGGATACACTTGCAAATGCACGCTATGACTTATTATTAAGCTCACCAAAAGAATCAGAAATTCATGCACTTAATATGATGGATTGGTTTGCAGGTGGTTCAACGATAGCGATTATTTCTGCAATGGCATGGGGCCTTGGTTATTTTGGTCAACCACATATTATTGTGCGTTTTATGTCTGTGCGCTCTGTGAAAGATATGCCGACTATGCGCCGTGTGGGTATGTCGTGGATGACGCTTTCAGCTATTGGTGCTGTGCTAACAGGTCTATTTGGTGCTGCTTATATGCTTGAAAACCAAATGCCAATTGATGATAAAGAAACGATTTTCCTAGTGTTGTCTGAGCTTATCTTCCATCCTTTAATTGCTGGCTTCTTATTGGCAGCTATTTTAGCGGCGATTATGAGTACTATTTCATCACAGTTATTAGTGTGTTCAAGCTCACTAACCGAAGATTTTTATAAGATTTACTTAAACCGTAGTGCATCTCAAAAAGAGCTGGTTTTAGTAGGTCGTATTAGTGTTATTTTGGTGGCTCTATTTGCTATTTACTTAGCCTATGACCGCGATAGCTCTATCTTAGATTTAGTGAGTAATGCATGGGCAGGTTTTGGTGCTGCATTTGGTCCACTCGTATTACTTAGCCTTTACTGGAAGCGCATGAACTTACAAGGCGCTATTAGTGGTATGGTTGTTGGTGCTGCAACAGTACTATTTTGGATTTACGCGCCAATTACAATTGATGGCCAAGCATTAAGTGCAATCATTTATGAGATTGTCCCAGGCTTTATTTTATCAACAATTGCTATTGTTGTTGTTAGCCTTACAACTGCTGAGCCGAAAAAAGAAATTACAGACTTATTTGATGAAGTTGAGTCGTCACTGTAGTTTTTGATTAAACACAAAAAAGGGCAACATCTGTTGCCCTTTTTTATGATCTAAATTTACGTTTAGCTTGCCGCTTTTTCTTTTATATCAGCAACGTTGTCGTCTGACTTTGCTTTTTTAGGCTTAGCTGGGGCGTCTTTTGCACCTTTAAGTACCGCCATAAATTGGTCTTTTTCTTTTGCCATTTCAAGCGCCAGTGACTCAATTTGTTGCTCGCTTAATGGTACATCAACTTTTTCAAGCATTAGTTCTAATGACTCAGCAATGTCGAGCATTTTGTCATACGCATCAGCTTCTTTCTTAGTAGTAAACGTCATGCGCTCGACTCCGTTTCTTTCTACAACATATTTAACAACAACAGCCATGATTTCTCCTGCATTTAAGCGTGGCATTTGCAGCGTAATACCGCCACTTTGATTACTGTTTTTATATACAGTAATGCTTCGGGGCTTACTTTGCAAGTAACTTGAGAAAAATTTTATTCAGCAAATTTGACAATAATAGGGACATTAGCTTTATTTAAATTGTTACCCAAAGTTAAACACAAGCGATGGAGTGAGTGTTGGGTAATAGCTAACTACCTGTCCAAGATGGACATCATGGAGGAAATTATGAAATTACTATCAAGTATTTTACTTGCCACAAGCATTGCGTTACTACCTGCTACATCGGCATTCGCCGTTAAACCAACCGAAGCAACACAAGTTAAAATGCAAAAGCTCAGTATAAACAAAGCTAGCATAGATCAACTTACTCAATTACCGGGTATTGGAGAGTCAAAAGCCAAAGCGATTGTTGAGCACCGTAAAAAGCAAGGTCCGTTTAAGTCGGTAGAGCAATTAAAAGAAGTAAAAGGAATTGGCGATAAGCTATTTGCTAAACTTGAGGGGAAAATTACATTATAAATAGCGGGCTATATACCTAAACAGGGCGTTATTCGCCCTGTTTAAATTCATCGATAGCTTTGTCTAAATGCGCTAATGCGAACATGTTTTCGATAGGTGTTGTGATGAGTGGGTAACTTAAGCCCGCTAACAATAACCAAGGAATAAGCATCCAGCCTTCAAAGTAGGCCAAGCCTAAAAATAATGGTGCTAAAAAGGCAAGCTTACATACTGATAAAATGATCTTTTTGCTTGGGCTTAAATGAGCCAAAGCAAGGGCAATAATTTGCTGGCGTTGCCTTACTTTAAAGCTTTTTAAAGCAGGGATTTGGCTAGTAAAAAAATAAATCATTATAGCGACTTTTTGCTCACTAATCGGCTAACTAAAACAGCCACAAATACCACTGAAAATGCTGCAAAAATCACTTCCATCCATGCTGGCATACTCATAGAAGCAAACTGCCAATCGATATTTCCGCAATCACCAGTAGCGGCAAAGAAGCTAGGGATCCATTCATGCAAAGGCATAAAACTTGGGAAGTTAGGTTCAAATGCACAGCTAAATGCAAAAGGGTCAGTATTGTTTTGCATTGCAATGTGTTCTTTGGCAATAAAGTAACCCCAAATTGCAGAGACACCCCAAGTGGCAAATGCGACTAAGCGAACAACCATATTTTGTGGGTTAATTGCACCAATCACACCCGCTGCAAGTAAGCCTAAAACAGCAGTACGTTGATATATACACATGATGCATGGCTCAAGGCCCATGTTGTATTGAAAAAATAACGCAGTGATTTCAAATGCGAGTGAAATAACGGCTAATAATAACCAAGGTGTTCTTTTAGTTGCTAATTCTGCTAACCAATTCATGAAAGTTCCAATTTCAAATTGTTTTCAAGATTATGCTTAGACAGGGCAGTGGGTGCAAGTATCTAAGATGAAATTATACGAAAAAGGAGCCGACTGACTCCTTTTTATTAATCATATCTAGGCTGGCTGTTACACACTAACAGCTTGCAAAGACTCACTTTGATAGCAGCCTAATACACGGGTGTATTGGGTGTGTTCTTTTAGCTCTTCAAGCGCTTGCTTAACATGTAAGTCATCAAGGTTTGCTTCAAGGTCAACATAAAACACCTCTTCCCATGGGTTTCCAGGTACTGGACGAGATTCCAATTTTACTAGGTTAATTTGATGTTGTTTAAAAATCATCAAGGCATCAGCCAATGAACCCGCTTGTTGTTTGGTCGCCATAATCAAACTGGTTTTTGTTGGAATTTGCTTAGATACTTGCAACGGGTTACGCGCGACGACAATGAAGCGGCTATGGTTTTCGCTTTGGTTTGCAAGGCCTGATTTAACGACTTCTAACCCTACATTTTTACCTGCTTGTGCTGAGCCGATAGCGGCGCTGTTTGTAGTTTCAACCGCTGATTGTAATGCATGGAAGGTTGAGTCACAGGTTTCATGTTGAATATCACCTAAACCCTGAATGAAGCGGCTACATTGAGCAAAAGGCTGTGGGTGAGCAAAGATTTTATTAATGTGAGAAAGCTCAGTACCTGGCATTGCTAATAAACAGTGCTCAACGCTGTGAGTGACCTCACCGACAATTGATACTTGTGCATGTTGTAATAAATCGAACACTTCATTGATACTACCTGAGCTGGTGTTTTCAATTGGCAGTAAGCCGAAATCAGCTTGGCCACTTTCAACTTTGCCAGTGATTTGATCAAAGCTCGAACAGCCCATCTCAATCAGCTTACCTGGGCGACGGCTAAAATATTTATGGCAGGCTAATTGGCTATAAGAGCCTTGACCACCTAAGTAAGCAACACGATGACTTTCGCTCATTGCTTCAGGGTTTAGGTTCTTTTGTAGCATTGCTTGTTGATTCAAAACAGAATCTTCAAGAATAGTTTGGAACACATTATTGATGTAGTACGCATCTAGACCTAGCGACTTACCATAATTAATAAGCTTTTCGAGTAATGCTTGTTCGCGGGCTTCATCGCGAATTGGTTTGTTATTGGCAATTTTATATTCAACTACGCTGTGGCTAATACGGCGTCTTTTAGCCAGTAACACCAATAAGTCGGAATCTATTTCATTAATATCGTGTCGTAACGCATTTAATGTATCAATGCTCATGTTGGTTTCCTCATTCCAAAACAGTGCACAAACAAAAAAGCCTCCCAAGTGGGAGGCTTTAGCTATTCGGTGAATTTATCTCGCAAACAGTTAAGCCTCCTCTATCTAAAGAAGCTAAAAAACGAAAAATAAGTGCGAGAGATAATTTGTTTCATTGAACTAATGTAAAAACACTTGTATGTAAAGTCAACTGCCTATCGCAGCTAATTTAGAAAACATCGGTGTTTACTCAGAAAATTCATTTATAT
>NZ_JAKEVM010000150.1 GCF_022398475.1 Pseudoalteromonas shioyasakiensis
GAACTAAACATCATTATATGCAAAATTAGTTCAATCAAAAGCTGTGGCTATCTAGCTTTAAACTACTAAAAGTGGGTGTCTTTTTATAAAAATGGATGTCTTTTATTTATTACACTACTCCTTGTTTTAACATTGCATCTGCAACTCGTTCGAACCCTGCTATATTCGCACCAAGGACCAAGTCATGTTCATTCGAGTACTGCTTGGCAGTAGCTGAAATTGTATCGAAAATAGACTTCATAACTTGCTGAAGTTTCTCATCAACTTGCTCAGCTCGCCACTTTTGCATACTGGCATTTTGAGCCATTTCAAATTGACTGGTAGCAACTCCACCAGCATTTGCAGCCTTACTTGGCCCTAAAAATACATCGTTGTCTTTAAACACTTTTAACGCATCAGCTGTGGTCGGCATGTTTGCACCCTCGCAGACAACAGAGCAGCCATTTTCAACCAAAGCTTCAGCATCTTTTTCGGTAATTTCATTTTGAGTTGCACAAGGAAGTGCAATATCTGCCTCATATCGCCATACATGATGTCCGTCGCTAGGGTATTGATTTACAGGCGTAAACTCAGCACCTTTGTGCTCGTTCAAATAATCCCTAAGCTCAGCACCTCGTTCATTTTTTAAGTGTTTTACAAGAGCCACATCAAGCCCATCTTTACAATACAAAGTCCCTTTTGAATCACTACAGCTAAGAATAACAGCATCGTATTGGTCAAGCTTTTCCATCAAATACAATGCTACATTACCAGCACCAGAAACTAGGCATCGCTTACCTCTTAAAGAATCGCCTTTAGCATCTAGCATGGCACTTAAAAAATATGCAACACCATAGCCAGTTGCTTCTGTTCTCAGTGAAGAACCTGCCATAATCTCAGGCTTACCAGTTAGCACCCCTTCAAATTGATTAGTGATCCGTTTATATTGACCAAATAGATAACCAATTTCTCTCGCCCCAACGCCAATATCACCAGCAGGAACATCTGTGTTAGCACCTATGTGACGATAGAGTTCAGTCATATATGACTGACAAAAACGCATAATTTCATTGTCACTTTTTCCTTTAGGGTTAAAGTCAGCACCGCCTTTAGCGCCTCCTAATTGCAACCCTGTGAGTGCATTCTTCAAAACTTGCTCAAAGCCTAAAAACTTCACCACACTTTGATTGACACTCGGGTGGAACCTCAAGCCCCCTTTATAAGGGCCTAGAGTTGAGCTAAATTCGATTCTAAAACCACGGTTAACTTGCACTTTGCCGTCATCATCAAGCCAAGGAACCCTAAATATTGCTTGCCTTTCAGGCTCAACTAACCGCTCTAGAATTGCCTGCTGTTGATATTCACTATTCCCTTCTACTACCTGATTTATTGATGAAAGCACTTCTTCAACAGCTTGATAAAACTCAGGCTCATTTGGATTAGACTCTTTAACTGATTGCAGTACCTCTTCGATATATTGCATTACAAAATCCTCTTTCAAGCTGTTGAAAATATTCAGTCTATTAGAATTAAACTAACTTAGACATAATATCGATCACTCATGTTTAACGAATAGTGAACACCGCTGATTGCTCCCCATCATATTGCCACTCAAAACGCAATGGTTCATTTTGAGAATCATAAAACCAAACTTCTGCCACAAGCTCTAAGGCACTATTTGCCAGCATCACAGTCGACGTTAATTTGCTTTGTTTTAGAGGTGCCCGCAATAAGCATTGATTGTAATCAGCCTTATTATCATCGCCTTTCAAGCAGATATTTAAATACGCTCTGCTATCACCCATGTTCAAATCTACATCTATGTTTAGTTCTATCTTGCTACTTAAATCAAATTGAGGAGCAATCGTTAGGTCAGCCATTGTCTCTGTTTCTAAACTAGTGTCAGGAGGTGTTGTTTCTGGTGGCGGCGTGCTTGTGGTGGGTGTCTGTGTAGCAGTTGTGCTTACCGCTTCAGTTGAAGAGCTACCTTCACCACCGCCACCACACGCAGATAACATTAAGCTAATGATTAATAAAGTATAATGTTTCATGACTATTCTCCTCGTAGAATAACATTTGCAAGTTTTGCATTATTAAACCAAAGCGGCTTTTCCCGTCCCTCTGATTCAGCAAATGCTCTAAAGTCACTATACGCATGTGTTATATCAACACTCTCTTTTGGATGCGCCCATGAACTGCCAATCTCCATTGCCCAAGGTAGACCAGTTTCAGTTTGGAAATAATATCTTTGAGCACTATTACTGGCATCATCAGAGTCAGTGATTGAAAATAACTGTGAATTGAATTTTTCGGTTGGTTGTTGATTCTTAATATGAACTTCCCAACCACGTGGGTTTTGTCCAACTAAAAACTCACCATGGTAGTGATCTTGAGCCGCGAAAATAAATGGGTCTAAAGTATATTTTGGCGCTTCAATTGTGGTCACTCCACTTTGAAGTGAAACGGTTAAACTAAACGAAACTTTGCTGTTGGTATCACAGCCTGTTTCAGTTCTAAAATAACTACAACTTGACTGCTTATCTGCATAATCCCAAGTGTCTGGCATGATAATGAAAATAGCATCTTCAACCCCTTGTTCTAATATAGAATGTGATTGTGTTTCGCCATTTATCGTTAAATTAATTGAACTTGTATCTATCTGACTTCTTAATATTCGTTTATCAACATCATCGGCTATCGTTTGATACAAACGAACTGCAAAGCCATTATGAAAATCAGCACCAATTCCAACCAACTCCCCTTCTATTTTGTAACCAATGGCCTGACCTTCTTTATCAATCAATGTAGTACGGTAATTTACAACTAAATCGTTAAAGTCATAATCACCAGCAAAAGGCCATTGATCTTCGTAGGCAAGGGTTACCCAGCCGTTTTCACTTGGGTATACCAAACTTCCATATGTTGTTACCGGGTAATCCTCGACTTCGCCGCCTGTTACCCCACCACTTGCGGTAATTGGGTTAGCCTCGCTGCCATCGGTTACACGAAAGCGTGCCCATGTTGCTCCCATCACAGCATCACTCGGTACATCAACCAGCACACTGTTATCACCTTGATTTAAACTGTATTTACTTACTGTGATTTCGTCTGGATCAAACTGGAAATTTTGATCCCAATCGAACCAAGCATATAAATAACCATTATCATTAGGAGCGGTCACAATTATCTGGCTGGTAGAACCTGCAACAAAATCAGTGACAAATTTAACCCCATCATCTGAGCTATCGACGGGCGATGCCTGTAAATCTGCAGGAGTGTTAATGTTTTCACCATCAACAACGGCTCCTAAATAAACTAAATTTGATTGGTCTTCATTAGGGTCAAACAGATGGCGGGCACCACTATCAGCAAGCGCTGTTTTATATGGCATAGGTGCATCGCCAAAGTCGATCGAGTTATCAGTGACTTTTACTTCTGCAATAGCACAACGTGCCCCATCATTTTGATTCGATGTTGGCCCTAAGGTGAACACTGCAGCGGTAGGTGTATAACCAACCACAGGGCTGGTGCTTAAATCTACTTTATGGATTTTACCGCTGCGGTTATTACTAAAATAAAACTGACCTTGCACATCAAAGTAACCTGCACCATTAGCGCCAGTATCGCCGGCTATGTCGAGGTTTGCTATAAAAGTGGGTGTCTGATTATCTAAGTTGATTTCATAAAGGTCGCCGTTTGACTCAACCGCATACAAAAGATTGCTATGTGGATGAAAAGCAAAATCATAAATAGCTAAATTCCAGTTCGCTGAGCCTGCAACTAATTGAGCCTGGTACTCGTCAGCCTCTTCAGTTAAATCAATGCCAAATAAACCAAATTTAGGGTGGTATAAATAGTAAACCGCCTGATTAGTTTCACTATTTACATGAATATCACCAACATAAAAATTAGTATCTGGTAGACCATTAACAATTAAACGTTGTAAAACATAATCATCACCAATACGTACAACACTTCTCGGGGCTTGTTTGCTAAAGCCATACATGTACTGGTCTTGATAATTAAAGCCAACCGCATTTACGCTGTCGTTATTCGCCTCTGTTGTAAAATCCATTGACGCCGCAAGCACGGTGGTTTTGGCAGATACTAGGTCAACGCCAAACATTTGCGCAGGCGAACCTTGAATCAAAAATGCTTTACTCGGGCACTGTTCAAATGGTGCAGCACTTACAAAGCCTGTTGCAAGTGCGGTTATTAGGTAAGCAGGTATGTTACTTTTCATAATTACACTCTCCTGTGGATGTGTTATTACTCAAAGCATTAACCATTCCATAATATAACTCACGCTATAACAAGGTGTTATGAAAAATCAGACTGAGTATTTGCAAGATGCAAGAGGCATAGTTGCATAATGCAATTCTTTTTAGCTATAAAAGCAAATCATTCCCACTTAAAAGAATGACATGCTAGACTAGTTAGGAATAAAAATAATAATAAACCCCACTATGAAACTTAAAGCCTCTGTAATTCTGTACTTTGCCTTATCAATGAACAGTGCTTTTGCATCAACACTGCAACAAAACATTGATGAAGCCAGAACAATCAGTGACTACCAAAAACGATATGACTATTTAAAAGCCATCGATAAAAAGCTTATTGAGTCTGCCAGCCTTGCAGAACAAGTAAGCTATAACGTTAGATTAATTCACGTTCACATACACCTCGGCCAATTTCAACAAGCGCAAACTATCATTGATGAACTTGAAGCGGGCCCAAAATACAAAAAAGACTCCCCCATTTACAGCGAGTTGTATCTAGCGAAAGCGCGGTTGGCATATAGAAAAAGTGACTTAGAAACCGCAATTTATTTATCGCAACAAAATGTCGCCCTATTTCAGCGCTTACAACTTACCCATTATGAAATTGATGCCGTGGCGAGTCTTGTCAGTGCTTATCATAATGCTGGCGAGTATCAAGCAGCCTTAAACTTGCTTGAAGTTTATATTCACGACAACAATCGCGAATTAACCTTAAAGCAAAAAGAAATGCTCTATCATGGTTATTCGCGTAATCTTGAACAGTTAGACCGCTTAACGCTTGCACTCGAATATAAGCTAAAACGCCGTGAAGTTATTCAACAGATGTCGCCGTCTATCTCGTTACAAGCCGGCATTAGTTATTCAATTGCTCAAAGTTATTTAGATTTAGAACAATACGAAAAAGCAAAGAGCGAGTTTATTACAGCCCTTAGTTTTGATAGGCAAACGGGCTCACTTTCTGATATCGGACATAGTTTAGTTAAACTATCCCAATGCGAATATGGGCTAAAAAACTACGATGCAGCACTTGAATACGCACAAGAGGCTCAACAGGTGTTCGCAAGTTATAACAGCGCACGAAATACTGCCTGGGCAAATCATAATATTGCGATAAATTTGCTCGAAGTCGATAAAGCAACTCAAGCATTAACCATTGAAAAACAAGTGATCACTGAACTCAAGCAAGACGATCACTTATATATTGATGTATTACTCACATTAGCAAAGCTATACATTGGCTCTACTGAGCACGAACAAGCTAAACATTTTGCTGAGCAAGCCTACAAGTTAAGCAACCAAAAAAATAAGCTGCAAAAGCAAATCACAGCCCTAGAACATTTGATCACTGTGGCAGTACAACAAGCTGATTACAAACAAGCATTGTCGTACCAACGGACTATTACAGAGCTTGAAAAAGGCTTTGCCCACAACAACTACAATCAACGTTTAGCGGAGCTGCAAAACTCCATTGCGATGCGCGACCGCGATTTGGCCATTCAAGATTTAAAGCTCCTAGACAATGAAAAAAGCCAAGCAATTGCCTCACAGCGCCAAACTATCTTATACAGCATTTTATTATTTAGCCTGCTTTTAGCTGTAATGGGCATTGCTTTATTAAGAATAAGACAGAGAAAACAGCTTATTGAACAGCGCCGAAATTATCTAGATAAACAAATCAGTCAACGTAGTAAGTTATTATCACAAGTTGCTCACGAGTTAAGTGGTCCATTAACAGGGTTGCGCTTACACCTTGAAACGCTCCAAGCAGGCTTAACTCAATTTAATGAGCTTACATACGAAAAGCTCAACCAAAAAATCACCGATATGGCAACTTTAGTCACTGATTTAAATAAAATTTCACTTTTAGAGCAAAGCAGCTTTCAGCTCAACGTAACAACACTTAATGCAGCTGAGTATTTCCAAAGCTTACACGCAGATATGGCAATCCAGCTTGATAAATTTGAAGTGAGATTCTCACAAAATGTTGCTGATGAATTAAACTTTGAGTGCGATGCAACACGGCTTTCACAGTTATTTGCAAACTTAATCAGTAATTCGCTTAAGTACACAAATCACCCTGGTAAGATTAATTTGAGGATTAGCCAAAACCAAACTCAGCTCTTAATCTGCTATGAAGACTCAGCCCCTGGCGTCAGCGATGAGAGTTTAGCAAAGATTTTTGACCACCTTTATAGAGTGCCAGACTTAAAAACGGTGAAACAGTCAGGTTCAGGAATTGGGCTTGCAATAGTAAAACAAATTGTCGAAGCCCATAACTGGCATATTACAGCTGCTCATAGCGAACTGGGTGGTGTCCGCTATGACCTTACAATTCCTATTTAGTTGATTTGTCTGGCCATTCAAACGCGCCAACATCACCAGGAAATACAACCGGTGATTCAATACCGTCTTTGTTTACAGCGGCAACACCAAAATAGTAGTTATCGATAACAACATTTTTAAGGGTTGCTTCGGTTACATTGCCAACATCGCGGCTAAATTGCCATTGTGGTTCACTCGTGTAACGCCAATAGATTTTATAACTGACCACCGTTGGATCATCGCTTTTATGCCAGGCTAATGTTGTACTTGGCTTTACTGCACCTGAAATACTAACGCCCGTTGGTGGCGCTGGAGCCCATGCCATCGAAGCCATTGTCACTGCATTAAGTGACGTTAACTTCGCCGCATAGGCAAAATCAACATGGTCAATGGTGTCACCGTAGGTAATACCATTTTCAGTACGCAAGTCTTGATGCTGTTGATTATAGTTTTCGTTGGTTTCCATTATACGCACAGCTGCAAAGCCAACATCGTTAAATGGACGGTGATGCCCTCCTCGACCAAAACGATCGAGTCGATATACCAACATGGTATCCAAATTCTCAATGTAGCGATCTGCAATTGTATCTATGTAACGCGCTAGGTTTCGACTTGCAGAGTCAACTTCACCACCGGTAAAACGGCGTTTATGGGCTTGCTCTTTGGTTTCAATAACCCGTGTACCTTCAGAGAAGATACGTGCAGTTGTGTTATCTGTTACCCCATTAATCCCGGTTGAATTACCAATCATGTCGTTGTTTAAAACACCATGAACACGCCAATTATGCTGTTGTGCATATTTAGCTAAAATTTTACCGCCAAACAAGCCTTGCTCTTCACCAGATAATGCTGCATAAACAATTGAGCCATTAAATTTATACTTTGATAAAACACGCGCCGATTCCAGCACGCCAGCCACACCAGATGCATTATCATTAGCCCCTGGCGCATCTGAGGTATAGTCCATTACATCAGACACTCTCGAGTCAATATCACCCGACATCATAACCATACGGTTCGCATCAACTTGACCGCGCTGAATAGCCACGATATTGACAACTTCAACAGGGTTTGGAATACGCTTTTCACCAGAAATAGTGTCTTTTACTTCGATGATTTCTAGGCAGTTACCGCAGGCTTTAGAAATCGCCTCAAACTCAGACTTGATCCAACGCCTTGCTGCTCCAATACCACGCATATTTGATTTCGTCTCAGATAGAGTATGGCGAGTGCCAAAATCAACCAGCGTTTGAATATCTTGCTCTATACGTGCTTTAGAAACGGCATTTGCAATATCATGCAAAGCTTGTTGATCTTTATATTGAGGTGTTGTGGCATGAGCTGCCGAGATCAATAACAGCGATGAGCTAAATAAAGCACCCGTTGTTGTTATTTTTTTACGCTTAAACATAGTTTCACTCCTTCAATGAATCATTCAAGGCTAACTAATATTTCACTTTGCGCAATAGTTATGAGTTAGAAAACAAATTATTAGGTTGAAACCATATACCAGCATTGCCTTAAATAAGTTACCCTGTGTTTTTAGCGCCGGGTAACTTTATTCCATCATTGTAAAACACCATACGATTACCCCCTTCATACTTTGCTTTGTACATGGCTTTATCGGCACACTGAATGAGATATTCTGCGTCACCATAATGCTCGGGGAACAATACGGCACCAATACTTGGCGAGTAAATAAGCTCTGCATCGTTATAAATTAAGGGTTGGCAAATCTCGGTTATTAATTCGTCAACCATTTCGATGACGTCTTTTTTGTGTTTAATGCTATTGAGGATCACCACAAATTCATCGCCCCCTAAGCGCCCTACACTGTCTTCTTTTTTTAAGACATGACGAATACGCATAGCAATGGTTTTTAAGAGCTTGTCTCCAGCGCCATGACCATGAATATCATTAACTTGCTTAAAGCCATCAATATCGATAAACAGTACTGCAATAACGGTTGAAATGGTGTTCGCAATCGATAATGATTCCTCAAGCTGGGTGGTTAAGAAACTGCGGTTGGGGAGATCGGTCAGAGGGTCGTGCCCAGCCATATAAATCAGTTTTTGTTCGAGCTTTTTTTGCTCTGTAATGTCATAAGCAATAGCCACTCTAACTTGCTTTTCTTTAGACCAATAAACAGACCATAAAACATGCACTATTCTGCCATCTTTTCTAACCCAGCGGTTTTCAAATCGTGGGTGCTGATCATTGACCACAATTTGATTAATGGCATTGATGGTTTTGGCTCTGTCTTCTGGATAAACAAAGTCCAACATTTTTCTATTAATGGCTTCTTCTGGCGCGTATCCGAAAATTGTTTCAAAGGCAGGATTAGTAAAAAGTAACGTGCCTTTGGCATCAACTACACATACTGCATCGAGTAGAAGCTCAATAATATCTGACAAATAATCCGATGTATCTATGTTCATACGCAACTTTTAGGCTAGGTCTACACTGAGTATAGACGAAACCTAACAAGTCACTGAAAGTTTAAGCCTTAATTGGATATAACTTTTTGCAAAGCCAAGCTGAAAAAGCACTGAAAACGGCAATACCCACAAAATCAGCGATTAAATCGACAAAATCTAACGTCCGAGATTCGACAAAATACTGGCTTAGCTCTTCTAAAATCACAAATGTACTTACAATCAGCACAGCTAAATAAATAGGCCGCCCAGCAATATTCATTGTTTTAAACTTAAAGGCGAGGTTGATGAATAGCGTAAGTAGTCCAAATAAGCAAAAATGCCCCAACTTATCACCGTAAGGAATTGCCGCAACAAGTTCGAAAAACACCGACTTTTGCCCAGTATTGGCAAGATAGATAACCCAACCAATAAAACCAAAAAAGCCGATAGCAATTAACACAAGAATACGTTGAAACATCTTTTATGGCGCCATATGTGAAGTTAAAAATAAAAATTGATAGGCAATCACTTTATTCCAATAGTGCCAGTCATGAATGCCCGGACGTTCAACATAGTCATGGCGGATGCGCATTTTCAACATCGCTTGGTGTAGCGCTCGGTTTTGCTCAATAAAAAAGTCATCAACGCCTATATCAAGCATAATCGGTAAGGTATCAGCGCCCTTTTTCCATGCCGTATTGCCTGCAGCAATTTTATGGAGGTTATTAATAATGGCTATGCTATCCCATTTTTCTTTGTTTTCAGCGTAACTGCCGAGTACTTTTGCAAGATCAAACTCTGCACTAAAGGGCCTAACATCAACCCCAGCAGACATCCCTGAAACTGCTGCAAACAGGTTTGGGTGATTTATTGCAATGTGCAAAGCACCAAAGCCCCCCATTGATAAGCCTGTGATTGCACGGCCACTTTTAGACCGATTGGTCGAATATTTAGAATCAATATAATTTAGTAAATCGTCTGCGATGTAGGTTTCGTATTGCGAGCTTTTGTCGATATCAGAATCGAGATACCACGAACCAAAATTGCCATCTGGATTAACAATGATGACATCATATTGGTCTGCTAATTTTTCAATGTTTGTCAGCTTTGTCCAATCGCTGTGATTGCCACTATAGCCATGTAATACATAGATAACATTGTACTTCTTAGATTTTTGATAGCCGTCAGGTAATGTCACCGTTACGGGTTTTTCGATGCTGGTTTTTTTGCCCTTAAATATTTGGGTATCAGTTTGGTAGGCACAAAGCGGTAAGCTGAAAACGAGAGACAGCGTACAAAGCAACTTTTTCATCATTAATTC
>NZ_JAKEVM010000151.1 GCF_022398475.1 Pseudoalteromonas shioyasakiensis
ATAGAATACAAGAAAGCCCACTTGAAGTGGGCTTTAAACATGATAATTAACAGAAATTTATCGATTTTCGAGTCGGTTATAGTCAAATAACCCAAATTCAACGCCGCGATACTCTTTCGCTACACGGTGTAAAATATCGCTGTATTGCCAAAACTGTGGATGTGTTCGGCGAATAGCGAATTCACTTTTCAGATCTCTGTAAGCTGCTTCATCTGTTGCTTTAGCAAGCCCAGCTGCAAAAGCTGCAATTTGCTGGTCATTGTGTAAGTACCAAATGGCTTCTGGGTAATCACCTATGAACCCAGGCACAATCGTTACTGTATCTTCGTCATAAGCTCGTTGCCCTTCTTCATTCAATAAGCTCGAAATATTGTAATGAGCATTATGATGGATCAGGGTATAGGCCTTGTGCCTATCATCGCCATCTTTGACTAACACAAACGAAATTTGCGGTAGCAAGTTCACTGCTTTAACCGGAAGGTTGTTAATTTTAGCAAGTGGCTCAGGCACTTTTGTATAGTCGTAACGAGGGCTTAAAATTGGCTTAAGCTTCTCTTTTAGCATATTGAACAACTCTGACTGCGAGTCCATTGTTTTGTATTCAATACCCGTAGGTTGGCTAAATGACAATTCATCTTCAAAGAAACTCGTTAAGCTAGGTGGTGATTTACGATACCACTGAGCTTTAATTTCTTTGCGCTTAGCTTCTGGCAATAATGCAAGGTAGTTTGCTTCACCCTCTAAGCGTAAAAAGTCCATATACAAACGAGTTAATAACTGATGACCAATGTTGCCATACACATCAAACCCCGCCACCAGCAAGTAGTGAATACGTTCAAATAGTGCGTAGTCGAGTATCCAGGCGGTTTTTGGTTGCTGGCCTATCCAGCCCTTTACAACTGTTGCGCTATCAAAGTGGCGGAACACCGTCAGTGCTGCATTTTGGTTATGGCCATCACCCTGCCAAAGTAAATCGGTTGTTAGGTGCTGACCGTTCTCAAACATCTTATTAGCCAGTGCAACTTTGGCTGACAGGTATTTGTTTTGGCGTTTTGAATACTTCACCCAACTAGAAATCGGCAAGGCATTGCTTTCTTCTTCTGCTGGTAATGCTAAGGCATCTTCATGTTGTAACAACAATTCACCCACTTTAGGTGTCGCCGCCATTTCAGGTTTAGCAAACCCCACCCAGAACTGGTCGTTAATCACGTTTAACGCGATTTGACCTCGACAAACAGGCCCTTTAATAAAACCCATAATAATAAGCTCAGCTTCATCAAGCATAAATTGATAACGTGAGTTTACTGGGATTGCAGCAAAGGCTTTAAACGGATTTGATGCCACTTCTGGTTTATAGCTTGGCAGTTTATTTACTTGGTAATCAGCTTCAATAAATTGCGAATGTATGCGCGCAAGCTTTTCATCATTTAACGCTAAAGGTAAATGTGTTTTCGCTAAAATAGTCGAGCGGTCATGCATTAAACGGTAGTAAACACGCTCAACTTTAGGGTCTTCATAAGGGCGACGGGTGCTAATGTGTTTGATCTCTTCACCCGGTGGCGTTGAAGAGCGAACCAGCTTAAAGTAGCTGTGTTTATCGCCATGCTCAGGGAAGTAAATATGCGCTAAATACCAGTGCTCATAAATATAGCGAGCAGCCAGTTGATGCTTTAAACCATCTTGATTTAAAAATGCTTCCCAACGTTCAACTTGTTTTAGTACGCCTTCTTCAGGAGGCTCAATATGAGCAAGGTAACCGCCCTTCTTAAGCCATTTAGCAAGGTGTTGAAACTCTTCGCTTGAGATCCCCGGCAAACCATATGGCATACCACTGTGTGGGTTATCTTTAGCGAATGAGTCAAATTCATTCATTGTGGTGCATGTTTGTTCACGATCGAGCGAAAAATCAAACTCATCGCCTAAAATAGCTTGCTTAGGAAGAGGGCTACTTTGCTTAAGTACTAGGGCATTATAAAGCACGCTACCCGCTAGGTTCGCTTCTTCGGTTTGTGCTCGCTCGTTAAGTACTGGCGTAAAGCCTTTTTCACGCCACTCGGCGGTAGATGTCGCATCAAACAGTAAGCGACTAGGCTCTTGGGCTAGTAAACGAGTGCCATCATAAACACGCTCTTTACTTAAGCCGCGGTCAATACCTTCCACAGAAGATAACTTAAGCTGACATGGTGCGTCATAACAGCCGTGACAAACCACACAACGAGTGTCTAGCACAGGCTTTACATCACTTAAAAACTCCGCGCCTTCAAGTGTTGATGCAGCAACAACGCGCGCTCTAGGTTGCTCTTCACCAAACAGTTCATCGTAATGAGCAGCACCTAAATAAGCACAACCACTTAATAAAATAAGACCAAATACGGTAGTGAGGAGTTTTCTCATCCTTCCTCCTCGATATCTTCAACGTCATCGCCTAAATCGAAGGTTGGCATCATATCGACTTGCGGCGATACAAAGGTTTGGTCGTTGTCGCAACTAAGCATCGCGCTTAATAGTGGCCCACGAACGAGTGTCAGCTGCGCATCATGCTCACCATCAATCAATGCTTGATAGTCATCATTTAACGCTTCAAGACGATATTCATTAATGGCAATTGCGACACTGCTATCAACAGCTGGATTTTGGCAAAGCTGCGCGAGTAACTCTTCGCTTAGCGTTACATGTAATAGTAAATCTGGAGATTCGATATCGCGGCTGTGAAGGTTTTCATCGAAATAAAAAAGAGGAAGGGTTAAATCGCTATTTTGCTCTAATTCCATGTGCTGCTCTCTACATCAAAATGACTTTTAATTGTACGAGTATAGCAAACTATAAGTTCAATAATTAGCGAAACTTATCAGCCGTTAGCAGCTTTTTAGCCGCTAACTAACCGAATTATAAAAACAGTGAAAAATGCATTACCAAGGTAGCGTTTCGCCGTTTGAATGCCAAAACCCACCTGTGTTGCTAAGGTTTAATTCGTCAATCCGCTTGATGAGCCGCTCTGCAGCAGTTTCAGGGCTAATATCGCCTGCAAAATTAACCATTTGCGTTTGTACAAAGCCCGGGTGGAATAACCCTACAGCAATTTTTTTATCTTTTAGCTCATGGGCTAAACTAACACTGGCAGCATTAAGTGCCGCTTTTGACATACGATAGCCAATATAACCGCCCGAGCCATTATCAGCAATTGAGCCCATGCGCGATGTGATCATCGCCACTTTGGCATCAATGCCTAAGCTTTGCTGTAATGCATGAGTAATGCGAATAGGTGCGATACTGTTCACACTAATTTGCTTTTCTATAGCAGCAAAGTCCATGTCAGCGAATGTTTCGTTATGAAAAATACCGGCGTTGTTAACCAAAATATCAATCTTGTCGCCGTGTAAGTAATTGGCAAGTGTTGCAACATCATCGGCATCAGCCACATCAATATCGCTAATAATTTTCACATCGAGTGCTTGAAGCTCCTCACTTGGCGTGCGAACCACTGCAGTAACACGGTAACCTTGGGCTGAATACTGTTTACAAAAATTAAGACCAATACCTTTATTGGCCCCCGTAACCACCACATGCTTAGTCATCAATCTGCTCCTTAATTAGCTTTTTATACCAATTCGCTTAATTAAATGGTCTATTTTGAGGCAAGAAAACCTCGTTGATAACAAGGCAAAAATTTCGTTATTTAGTTGTTCTAAATCAGAAATTTTTAACGCAGGTAGCGACAGGTTTAATCACTCAAAATGACTAAGTATTATTGCGGATTGGTATTATACCCAAACCACCTCAAGGTGCGAGTTTGTGCATTTTGAGATGACTTAGATATATATACCTTGGGACAGATTGGCAAAAACCAAGGGCTTAAGTTAATTCATCAATGGTTGATTTAAGTATAGAAAATACGGCCCCTTGTGGATCGGTAATCACACTAAAGCGCCCAACATCTGGAATGTCTGTTGCTGGCACACAAATAGCGCCATTAAGCTGCGTTGCTTTAGCGACTGCCTGATCGCAATCTGCTACCGCAAAATACGGCATCCAATGGGGTGGAATATCATCGGGCCATTCATTGGTCATCTCAAGCATGCCCGCAATCGGTTGCTCATCGATGGTAAATAAAGTGTAGTCCATGCCCTCCATGGGTTTCACCTCAAACTGCCACCCGAATAACTTACAATAAAAGTCGCGACTTTTTTGCATGTCTTTCGACACAAGCTCAAACCAGTAAGGTAGGTTAAGCTCTTGCACTCGTTTAGCCCCGATATGCTCACCGGCTTGCCACAAGGCAAATGTTGCACCACCTGGTTCTTGCAGCATCACCATGCGACCCGCCGTCATAACATCATGCGGCCCTGCCAATACAGTTGCACCTAACGATTTTGCCAGCTCTGTGCTTTGGTCAACATCATCAACAGCAATGTACAATAACCAATGGGTTGGCATCTCGCTCATACTTTCTGGCAGTTGATACATAGCGGCAATATCATCACCTTGTTTTTTCAGCATGGTGTAATACATATCTTCGCCTATTGGCTGGTCATCAAAACCCCAGTCAAAAAGTTGCGTATAAAACTGCTTTGCAGCTTGCCAGTCTTTCGCGCATAACTCGGCCCAGCAGAAAGTACCTGCAGGGTGTTTTGTATTTATTTTTGTCATGACTGTTCCTCCTTGGTTAAACTTAAGCAACAATCGTACAATTTACCAATCAAACCAGACAATAGTTGCAACACTTTGTTGAAATAAGTGATTTAGCCTTAGCTAAACAGACTATGAACTGCTCGAGTTACAGAGACAAAAATGCCGCTAAAAAAGCGGCATTGTAATAATTAATTAGTGATGATGGCCATGCTCACCTCTGAGCTGATTACCTTGCGCATCATAAAATCCGCTTGCACCGTGCTCAACAAACCCTAAGTTGATCATTTTAGCTAAAAACGGATCGCTTTCATTATCACCGATATCTGCGTAATCGGTCGTTTGATAGTTATCCCATTTCGCAAATTCTGCCTGAATCTTTTGCTGGTTGTGATGACTGGCTGCTAAAGCAATTTCACGGCTATAAGTTGGTGTTGAAATACGAATTGCTTTGAGTAACTTTTGATTGGCAAGCCAACTTAGCTCTATTTTGCTATCACCCTGCTGTTGTGTGTAATACTCTGTTAGATCACAGCCTTCACCTGTGCTTTTCTGGTGCGTCATTGAGGCTAAAAACTTATCGCTTACTAGCTGATATTTGCTACTCCAATCTTGTTCACCTTGCACTTCCGATGGTTGATACTCAATACCACGCTGGGCATGCTGAAAATAACGAATTGGGCGAATTTGTTGATTGCGCAACTGTTGCCATAATTCAATAAACTGTGGATTCTGCTTAGCCACCTGGTGAGGCGTACGCCAAAGGGTAAAGGTGTTTTCAGTATGCTGCTTATTAGCAACTATATCTGTTGTGACCGTATAGTCTGCTTGCGTAAAACCGGTGTTCATATCGCATTGCCCTGCAACAGCAAGTGGGCTAAGTAATGAGGCAAGTAAGATGGCTGCTTTCACGGGATTCTCTTTTTGTCTTGGTTTACTTTATAACTAATTGAGTAAGGGAGGCTTAGAGCCTCCCAAACACTCATTATTGTGCTAATTTAGCATCGGCTTGTTTAACAAGGTCAGCGGCATAATCCATAACATGGAAGATAAGGCTTTGCTCATTAGTGCCTGTTACTAAATGTGCACCTGGGCCTACTGCATACACACCCACATCTTCTGCTGCGTGTGTTTCAGAGCCTAGTGGTACGACGGCTTCTTGGTGGAAACCTGGTGTTGTTGTGTCAACATCAGTTAAATCAACACGACCCGTTATCGGCGCAAAGTTATAGCCTGCATCAGCATCAGTCTCATCACCTAAGTCGCGGAAACCGCCACCATTGGTATAACCAACCGTTGTGTATGGCATGTTATCTGCTGCAAGTGATGGTTCATCACTACCCACAGGTACCACTTTACCTAAAATTGGGTTACCACGTTTTGGGTAGCCAGCAATAGTAAATACGTGGCTGTGGTCAGCTGTTACTATGATTAACGTGTCTTCAATGCTGGTTTTATCAAGAGCAACTTGGACTGCTTTTGAAAGCGCAACTGTATCGCTTAGTGCATTGTAAGCATTACCAGCGTGGTGCCCGTGGTCAATACGGCCAGCTTCAACTGTTAGCATGAAACCATTAGCGTTGTTGTCTAACACATCAATTGCTTTTGCTGTCATCTCAGCAAGCGAAGGCTCGCCCGCTACATCGTTTGCGCGATCGGCTTCGTATTGCATATGTGATTCATTAAATAAACCAAATACGCGCTCTGTTGACTCTGCATCGATTGCATCAAAACCTGCTTGGTCCATCACATATTGACCTGCTGGGTATTTAGCTTTCCATTCAGCTGTTAGGTCGCGACCATCTGTACGGTCACCTTCTACAGCGCTCACAGCATCAGCAGAGTTAAAAGCTGCATCTTTCGGTAAGAAATGACGACGACCGCCGCCCATCACAACTTCTAAACCATCAACATCTAGGCCTTCGTAGCGTGCTTCTAGGTTTGCTTCAAAATTAACTAATTGCGATGCAATATCTTCACAACCAGCGGTAACTGCCGCCTCTGGCATATCTGATACGTCTTCCCAGTTACGGTCGGCCGATTTTGCATACGTTGCTGCAGGTGTTGCATGAGTGATACGCGCTGTCGAAACAATACCAGTCGACTTACCGGCAATCTCAGCAAGCTCAGTGGCTGTAACTAGTTCATTACCTGCAACCGTTGCACAGTTACCACGCTCGATGTCTTCATCAACACCGATAACGCCAGCATCCGTTTTTACGCCCGATGCCATTGCTGTCATCGTCCCCGCAGAATCAGGTGTTTGCGCATCAACGTTATAGGTTTTAGCAAACCCTGAGAAAGGTAGTGTTTCAAAGCTTAGTTGGTGCTCTTCACCTAACTTACCTTCAAGCTGACCGGCCATGATACGTGCTGCCGTCACGGTTGAAATACCCATGCCGTCACCAACAAACAGAATCACGTTTTTCGCTTTACCAGACTCTTTTACAACGGCAGCAATGTTTTCTTCGCTAGTAGCGACTTTAACTTGTGCTGACTTGAACCATTCATTATCGGTCAACGGCGCTAATTGCGATGCAGTTAACGACGTTGCTGGTGCATTACATGCAACGGTTGTGTCCGTTACTTCTGCTGAGTCTAGCTCACCGTTATCGTTGCTATCTGCACCGGTTAGCGTTTCTGTACCACCGTTTACGCACTGCTCAGAACCAACAGCTAATGTATTTTCAACGGTTAATGTTTTTGGTGAGTTGTCATCGTCATCAGAACAACCCGCTAATGCCACTACTACAGCAAGAGAAATTAAATTTAGTTTTTTCATCGTCGTCGCCATTATTCTTCAATTAGTTCTAGAGCTTGGTTAATGATGTGGAAAATTACGTTTTGCTCCACAACGCCTTGTGCTAGTTGCGCACCTGGACCTTTTGCATGAAGTGAAATATCTTCACCCGCATGAGTCTCAGAACCTAATGGCACGGTAGCTTCTTGGTGATAACCAGGCATCGTCGTATCAACACCCGTTAAATCAACACGACCTGCAAATGCCGCTTCGCTATATGATGCATCTGCATCAGTTTCATCACCTAAATCGCGAAAACCTAAACCATTTGCAT
Organism: Pseudoalteromonas shioyasakiensis; assembly: GCF_022398475.1. Classification (GTDB taxonomy): domain Bacteria; phylum Pseudomonadota; class Gammaproteobacteria; order Enterobacterales; family Alteromonadaceae; genus Pseudoalteromonas. The sequence goes on from NZ_JAKEVM010000151.1 coordinate 7,701, forward strand.
AACCAACTGTGGTGTACGGCATACCATCTGCCGCAAGGCTTGGCTCTTCGCTACCAATGGCAACCACTTGACCTAAGATTGGATTACCGCGCTTTGGATAACCCGCGATAGTAAATACGTGGCTGTGGTCGGCAGTAACAAGAATAAGTGTTTCTTCTGGGTTGGTGTTCTCTACTGCTGTTTGCACTGCTTTGGCAAATTCAACGGTATCGTTTAACGCGTTATAAGCATTGCCCGCATGGTGGCCATGGTCGATACGACCAGACTCAACGGTTAAGAAAAAGCCTTTTTCATTGCTCTTTAAGATGTCGATCGCTTTACCTGTCATTTCAGATAATGACGGCTCACCCGCAACATCGTTAGCGCGATCTGCTTCGTATTGCATGTGTGATTCGTTAAATAATGCAAATACACGTTTGCTGTCAGCATTTAGTGTATCAAAGCCAGCTTGGTCCATGACGTACTTGCCATCAGGGTACATTTCTTGCCATTCAGCAGTTAGGTCACGCTCATCAGTACGGTCGCCTTCTACTTCACTGACTGCATCAGCTGAATTGAACGCTGCATCTTTCGGTAAGAAGTGACGACGTCCGCCACCCATCACAACTTCAAGACCATCTACGTCAGTACCTACGAAGCGTGCTTCTAGGTTCTTCTCGAAATTAACAAGTTGTGAGGCGATATCTTCACAACCAGCTTCTACAGCATCAGCTGGCATGTCTGACACGTCTTCCCAGTTACGGTCAGCTGATTTTGCATAGGTTGCAGCCGGGGTTGCGTGAGTAATACGCGCCGTTGAGACAACACCTGTTGCTAGACCTTTAATTTCTGCCAGCTCTGTTGCGGTAATTAACTCATTACCCGCAACGGTTGCACACTTGCCACGCTCGATATTTTCGTTAACACCAATTACACCTACATCGGTTTTAACACCTGAAATAATTGCTGTCATTGTGCCTGCAGAGTCAGGGGTTTGCGCATCAACGTTATAAGTTTTGATTTGCGCTGAGTAAGGGAATTCTTCAAAGCTAAGTAAGCCTTCTTCGCCCGACTTACCTTCCATTTGCCCCGCCATGATACGCGATGCAGTTAGCGTTGAGATACCCATACCATCGCCAACAAATAAAATGACATTTTTAGCTTTAAACGTTTGCTCAGCCTGAGCCGCCGCTTCTTTTTCTGTTAATTTTGTTTCAGCAGCACTATACCAATCATTTTGTTTTTGACTGTCTGGTAACACACCTGCATTGGCCGTCGCTGACAATGCCAGCGTTAAACCAATTGCAGTAGCAATTTTATTAATTTTCATCGTTACGTTCCGTTAGTACGTTATTTTAAGAATTTGAGTGCTAACTAAACTGCACTTGGATAATTAGCGCAGCCATACTAAGAAGGCATTGTTACTAAAAAAGTGGTTTTTCATGACGAAATGATGAAACAAAAACAACTTTAGCTATAGGTAAGTAATTAGTTTTAGGGGAAATAATAGGGTTAGGTGCTAGGGGTGAGTTGCGAGTTAGCGAGTTAGCGAGTTAGCGAGTTAGCGAGTTAGCGAGTTAGCGAGTTAGCGAGGGTAAAGGTTCTAGGTTCTAGGTTCTAGTTCAAGCATAACCTTGGGAGTGCTTTATGATAGTTTGGTTTTATCAAAGTACAGGTTTACATGGATTGTGTTGGGTTTCGCTTCGCTCAAACCAACCTACCCGAAGAATGAACAGGGCAAATGCTGAGTGAAAACACAAAACTAAACAACCCCACCGATCGATGATCTGACGTCTGAAAGCTGACAGCTGATAGCTTTTCACCCATAAAAAAACCCGAGACTAAGCTCGGGTTTTTCTTAATGCTTAATGCATCACTATAGTTGATTACTCAACGATAGTTGCAACAACACCAGCACCAACTGTACGGCCACCTTCACGGATAGCGAAGCGTAAACCTTCGTCCATCGCGATTGGGCAGATTAGTTCTACAGTCATCTTAATGTTATCACCAGGCATTACCATTTCAACGCCGTCTGGTAACTGTACGTCACCTGTTACGTCAGTTGTACGGAAGTAGAACTGTGGACGGTAACCTTTGAAGAATGGAGTGTGACGACCACCTTCATCTTTAGAAAGTACGTATACTTCTGAAGTGAACTTCGTGTGTGGAGTGATTGAACCAGGCTTAGCTAGTACTTGACCACGCTCAACGTCTTCACGCTTAGTACCACGTAGAAGTGCACCGATGTTCTCACCCGCACGACCTTCGTCTAGAAGCTTACGGAACATCTCAACACCTGTACAAGTTGTCTTCGTAGTTTCTTTGATACCTACGATTTCAACTTCGTCATTCACGTTGATGATACCAGCTTCAACACGGCCAGTTACAACAGTACCACGACCTTGGATTGAGAATACGTCTTCGATAGGCATGATGAATGGCTTATCGATGTCACGCTCTGGCTCTGGGATGTAAGAATCTAGTGCTTCTGCAAGCTCAACGATTTTGTCTTCCCACTCTTTCTCGCCTTCTAACGCTTTAAGCGCTGAACCTTGGATTAGTGGTAAGTCATCACCTGGGAAGTCGTACTCAGAAAGAAGTTCACGAACTTCAATCTCAACT
>NZ_JAKEVM010000152.1 GCF_022398475.1 Pseudoalteromonas shioyasakiensis
ATATTTATGTATACCATCAGCAATAATAGCTTCAGCTAAATTCGACTCTATCGCTACTTCACTGTCCATTTTTTTAATATCTGAACTCAACTTCTGAAGATAAGAAGCTCTACTATCCTTAAAGTACTCCTTCAAGAGAATATAAGCATCAGCAGTTGCCATTTTAATTAAGGCTAGTGCACAGTAATGATCTTTAACTATTGATCTTCTTACACTTGGACGAGCAAGATATGGAATAGCAATACTTCCTGCAGATACTAGAGCATCTCTGACCTTTGCGGTCGGAGGAGGAACAACCTTTTTGATCACTTCTTTTAATTTAGTAGAAAACCTAGGCGTAATCTCTCTCATATTTTCTTTACACGTTAGCACCAATAAATATAGTGATGTTGCAGCATTTAAGTTTTTAATTGACTCGAATTCATTTGCTTTAGAAAGTAGTTCTGTTAAATATTTTTCATTCTCAGACTTTGAACTACGTAAACCTATTGCTAATTGAATTACTCCGTTCCAGTAATCATTCCCTGCATTTCTAGAAAGACAATCAGTATCATTCTCAGCAATTAAATATTTTGCTGTATAAAACTCTTGAAATGTACGATGCGTAAATTGTATTTCATTTGAACCTACCTGAACGAGCAACCCACTTCGCTCAAGAAAAAACAAGAGTAAATCATCAGAAGATATTCTACCTCTTAGTTGAGGCATATCTGTACTCTTTAACCTTAACCTTCGCTTCAAATCATTTGGGGATATAGTAGTTTGACCATTGCTGGTCATCCAAAAAGCGATATCTGAAAGGAAGGACTCTTTATTTCTGAAATCTAGTAATGAAAACGCATCTGTTTCGATGACCTTCTTTTCGCGATCTCTGCTATCGAGAAATAACCTACAGGTTGATTCATACAAATCAGTTCTATCTTTTGGTAAATAACCATTACGGTCATGATGTAGCATGCATAAAACACCACATAAAAGCGGGTTTTGCGCTAAATTTCTTAACACTTTTTGTTGTCGTAACTTTTCTAAAAGGCTACTTGCCTGTTGGTTTAAGGCTGTTGGTTTAGTTTTATCATACTCTAATGCAATGGCATGGTGCCAATGCTCAACAAAATCAGTCTGAGCTTTTCTATCCATAGTTTGTAATTGAATCACATTAAAGTCTAAGTGATCCAAAGACGTGTTTTCGTATGCAGATGGTCGCGAAGTTAATATGAACTGATTACCTTCGTATCGTTCACAAAGGTTATTAATCCATTCGAGTACCTCTTGGCGTCTTTCTTTAGGTACCTCATCAAAGCCATCTACCATGATTATAGCTAACCCATTTTCTAAAACTTGGCTAATCCACTCTCTATGTGGATTTTCGATTACAATTCCTTCAGTCATAAAAGAATAAAAATCTAGTTCAGTAGGCAAAATAGATTCATGTAAAAGTGATCTTAATTGAATCAACACAGGAACTTTTTTATTAAAGTCAACCTGCTCATTTCTAAATGCTCTGCGACCACATTGCACAGTTAACCACTGTAACAAGGTTGTTTTTCCCTGCCCTGCTTCTCCGAGTATAACAAGTCGCTTATAACTGGTAAGTGCTTCATTAGTTGACATTACCTTGTTATCGTCAGAATTATTAAAGTCGGTTTCTGTTGTTAAAGATATATATGCAACACTTAATTGATATTTTCTTGTTCTCTTCCCGAAGTTTAGCCCAAAAATTTTCAATTCATCAAACCGCCTCGCTATCGCTCTTCTGAACTCATCTTCAACCAAAGCTATGTCATCATGTTGATTTGAATTTTTTTCTTTCCAGCGGCCTAACTCTTCCCTAAGCTTTTCAAATAGAAGTTCTTGATTACCTAATTGAGTATTTAAATTTTCTTCAGACCATGCTGGAAGAGCTTGGCTACAATCTATAATAAGCTCACAATAGTCTTTAAGTATGCTACCAAAGGCATCTTTAATATTGTCATCAATAACAAAAGCCTCATCATCAATAGTATGCATCTGTAAAGATCCATAAAGTGTATGAGGGTTAAAATCTATTTTATCTAGCGATATATGTGTTGGAAAATATTTTTTTAAGAGCAAGTTTAGTAATGAAAAAACTTTTTCTTTTGATTTAAATTCAAGGTTTGTATCAATTAATTTTTTGCTCAGCTCAACAAAATCATCCAACAAGCTTTTAAAGGCGATTTCCCCTTGATTTCTTGCTTTTGCACCAAAAGAGCTCTTTAAGTGTTCCTCATATGAAACATTTTTGGGAGTTTCTAACCAAATACATGCTATTACAGAAACGATGCATGGAGAGAGGGTTTCATATAATAGATCATCTATTAACCNCTATTAACCTGTTTTCTCTTTCTTTCCTATGTTCAGCATCCAAATTTTTTGCTTCTGTATTAATTTCTTCTTCAAGAAATTTGCTATTAAGTTCAAAATTAACTTCTTTAAATATATTTGGAAGCTCTTCATAATATTCAAAGAATAATGGATGTACATTAGACTTTAAATAGAGCGTTCTTATATTATCAGGTAAGTTTTCCCATTCACTTTTTCTAATAATAACAATTGAATACTCTAACCGGCTTGATATTTTTTTCTCTTCACAATATTGATACCACTCGATAACTCTTGGGTCTAACATCGAACACCCTACATATACAATCGGGTGCTCCATCAAAGTAACCTTCAGTTTTGCAACAAGAAACGGATATTTATCTGCAAAATTTAAATAGCTTTCTTCATCCAATGTCCAAGCTTCTATGTTGGAAAGCCCACCATGGATTTTATATAAAGAGATAATATGACTTTGTTCAATTCCAAAATTACTTTCATGGGTAACAACATTGAAGTTTTTCCCTTTCCTTTGTAAAGCAGACTCAAGCAATTGATCATAGTTAGTTGTAAAAATATTTTTCCAAGGGCTTTGAATTAGCTCTAGATGAGTATTCGTAGGTTCACTTGATAAGATTGTAAAAATACTGGAAAGTACTTTATTGAGTCTTCCGTAACCATTTACTTTTGCAAAATCCTTTACCCATAATGTAAAAGATCTGTTGGGTGAATCTAAATCATATGTAGAGTCATCAGGAGCAAAGTTAGGGAGCTCTTTGAGGCTTTTTTCTCTTAATTTAGCTATGAGCTCAGGAGTAGTTGGATATCCTGCTGGAACCGACAAACCTGCGCCAACCCAAAGAATTGGCTGAAAAGCAGGATCTTTTTGTCCTTCCTTTAAGATTTTAATAAGTACTTCCCATTCTTCTGAAGTTTTGAAGCTCTCTGTCATAGCAATTCCATTGTTTATTTTTGATTTTATTGTACATTATTACACTTTAGGATAAACACTTTTTATATACATACCTTCATGTAATACCGCACTAAGTTTGCTATGGGTAAAGATGTAGTCAAAGTGGAAGAAAAGCTCGAGAAAGTTGTACCTAAAGAATTTAAAGTCGATGTACACCACTGGTTAATCCTGCATGGCCGCTATGTGTGCACGGCTCGTAAACCTAGATGCGGCAGCTGTATTATCGAAGATTTGTGTGAGTTTAAGGAAAAGACTGAGTAGTTAAAGTCTATTCTAAAGCTAACAATTTTAAGGTGAAGTTGCTCACCTTTTTCTATCACCTCAGTAAGTTCATTTTGCTTATTGTGCCAAACACTAGGTTTGGCACAATGTTCCTAGCCATTATCGTGGGTTTTGGCTTACCTGCTTTTTAATAAATTCTCGCGTATCTCTTAACAGTGCCACTCTTGCTGGTTCGTGGACATACATCATGTGACCGCCGTGATAATAGTGATAATCAATTTTATCAGCGTATATACCGTGTCTATTTAAGGTGTATTCAGCATCAAAAAATGGCGTAACAATATCGTAATAACCAGAGGCGACCATCACTTTCATTTGCGGATTGCTGCGAAGCACATAAGATAAATCTGGCACTGTATTGACGTATCTTGGCTCCCAGCCTTGTCCATCAGGAGCAGTGCGCCAGCGCCAGTTATCTGATAACTCAGGATCGCCAGGGTTTAAGTATTTTCTTTTCCACTGTACGTTTAAATCTGCGCGCATATATTTCATCAGTGCCGCTTTATATGCTGGCCCTATCACTTTTGACGCATCTTGCTTAGGAGCTGCTGTTAAATCGTCTCGTTCATCAAGCTTATAACGTCCATCAAGAAAGCCTACTGCGACGCCCTCATCACGCAATAACTCTTTTGCAAATCTAAAGGCGTTAATGCGTAAATCAACCTGCTCAATATATTGTTTGCTTAGCCCTGTATAACGGTGAAGGCCGTCAACAATTCGCTTTCTGTCAGCTTTACTAAGCGCATTACCCTTAAATAAGGCTGGTAGTAATTCATCAACTGCAAATTGTCGGCTTGCATCTATAAATGCTTCAAAATCTCCAGATGTATCTACTTTTTTATGATACCAAGCGGTTGCAGCAAGTGTGGGTATGTAAGTGATATAAGAAATAATGTTGTCATCAACATAAGGGCTTGAACCTTGATAGTCTAAAGCTTGTGACACAAAAATAATGCCATTTACATTAATCAGGTGTTTATCCATCAGTACTTTAGAAACCGCTGCTGCTCGAGTTGTCCCATAGCTCTCTCCCAATAAAAATACTGGTGCATTCCAGCGATTTTCTTTTGTTAGCCACTGGGCAATAAAATCAGCGATAGAGGCTGCATCTTGATTTAAGCCCCAAAAGGCTTTGCTGTCAGTGTTGCCTAAGGCACGCGAGTAACCTGTACCAACAGGGTCCACAAACACCATATCAGTTACATCAAGTATCGTCTCAGGCGCATCTTTTAATTCGTAAGGAGCCATTCCTGGATGTGCAGCATCGCTTGGTACAACAACTCGTTTAGGACCATAGGCGCCCATATGTAACCAATTAGATGATGAGCCTGGGCCACCATTCCAGATAAATGTGACTGGTCTGTTTTTGTTATCGCTTGCAGCTATGTAATCAAACGAAAAAATAGCAGCAGTTGGCTCTTCGTTTTTGTTTAATAAATAGGTTTCACCAGCTACAGCTTTGTATTTCATCCTTTTGTCATTAAAAGTACCTTTATGCTGGGTCACAAATTTAGTGGCTTCGGGTATCGGCTTCTTACTGTTGTTTGAATTTGAGACTTCATCTGCATTAACTGCGTTTGTACAAAACGCAAACAATGTAGAGATGACTACAGTTTTGAAATTGGCAACATACGCCATGTTTTATTCTCCCTCGGAGGCTTAGCTTTATCGGGCTTGATAATAGAGCGTTGCTATTTATGTCTTGAATGCTTTGTCAGCCTATTTTTCAAGTTTTATGTTATTCACCTATTACCTTTACAGTAAGAAGGTGTAATTTCAACTGTCTGCGACAAAGGTGTTGTAGTACTCTATCCTATTGCAAAATAGCAAGGGCCTGATTATATCTCCAAATCATAAGCTTAATTATTAATTTAACAGCATAGTCTTTACGCTTTGTCTCAATGCTACTGTGCATGCAATCGAAATAACTTATAATCCATTTTTGATAATTTTAATGTGCAGCTTTGTACCACGCTGTGTTATTGAAATTGTATGAATTTAAAGACAAAAAAGAGGATGCTTAAATGCGCTTATTACACACAATGCTTCGCGTTGCTGATTTAGATAAATCAATTGAATTTTATACGCAGGTATTAGGTATGAAAGAGCTGCGCCGTGCAGACAACGAAGAGTACCGCTACACCCTTGCTTTTGTCGGTTATGGTGACGAAAAAGATTCGACCGTGCTTGAGCTTACTTATAACTGGGATACTGACAGCTATGATTTGGGTAATGCATACGGTCATATTGCTATCGAGTTTGATGATATTTATAAAGCCTGCGAAGACATTAAAGCTGCTGGCGGTAATGTGAGCCGCGAGCCGGGTCCTGTCAAAGGCGGCACAACTGAAATTGCATTTGTTAAAGACCCAGATGGTTATGCGATTGAGTTAATTCAGAAAAAAGATAACACCACTTTTTGATTCATACCGGCTATTTCGGCGATTGCTGAGATAGCCACTTTGCGAGCGCTTTTTCAAGTTCAACAAAATTAATTGGCTTTGCAATATGGTCATTGATACCAATTTTTGCGCTTGTTTCGATGTCGTCTTTCATTGCATTAGCACTGACTGCAATAATCGGCGTATCAAAATCTGGCCTTGCAAGTAAGTTTTCGCTGGCAGTCAATCCATCCATCACTGGCATTTGAATATCCATTAAAATCAGTGCGTAATCTTGTGTTAGGGTTTTCTCACAGGCAATTTGTCCATTTTCTGCCAGTTCATAATTTAGACCTAATTGAGTTAAATACTTAGTGATCACAATTTGGTTAATCGGGTTATCTTCGGCAATTAATATTGGCTTATCGACGGCTTTAAAATCGAACTGAGTGTCTTCATCTGATTGGTGTACTTTTGCGCTAGCGTCCTGTGGGTTTAGTGATTTAAAATTAACATTAATGGTAAACTCGGTACCTTTTCCAAACTCACTGTCGATAGCAATAGTGCCTCCCATCAAATCAATCATCCCCTTACTGATGGCAAGCCCAAGACCGGTCCCTCCATATTCACGAGTGGTACTACTTTGCGCTTGAACAAAGGGATTAAACAGGGCCGTTATTTTATCTTCAGCGATACCAATGCCTGTATCTTTTACCGATATCACGACGGCTGTCTCGTGTTCATCTCGGCTTTGCAGAGTAAGCGAAAGAACGATCTCTCCTTGATTGGTAAACTTAACGGCGTTAGAGAGTAAGTTAATTAGCACTTGTTTAACACGTATTTCATCACATTCTACATTCAGCGATTGTAATGAGGAGACATCAAGCCGGCAGCCAACCCCTTTGGCATCACAGCTCGGTTTAAATAGTAAAATAAGGTCATGGCAAAGCGCGACTAAATCACATTGTCGTGACTCGAGCTCTATTTTATTGGCCTCTATTTTTGAAAAGTCGAGAATATCGTTAATCACGGTTAATAACACATCACTACAGTTATTAATTTGCCTTACAAACTCTGCTTGCTCTTGTGTTAGCGTGCTTTTATTGAGTAGCTGCAAAAAGCCGACAATACCATTCATTGGTGTGCGTATTTCATGGCTCATATTAGCTAAGAATTGGCTTTTAACTTGCTCAGAGCGCTCAGCGCGAAGTTTTTCTAATTGCAATGAAGTAATTTGTATATCAATGGTATCAGCCATGCTGCTAAGGGAATCTGCAATATCTTTAAACTCTTGATAATGAAAATCGTCGGTATCTTGTTTGTAATTACCTAATGCATATTCTCGGCTAAGAGCAGTAATACGATTTAGTGGGTTATGGAGACGGGCCGTCAACCAACGCACTGAGATAAATGAAATAATAGAGAGTCCTACAATTAACAACCCTGCCAATATAGCCGTTTGCTTTACAGCGCTGGTGTAGGTGGTTTTTGCTTCATTAATTTGGAATTGTAAACTGGTTGGCTTACCTGCAAAAAAAACATTACTGATTGAGGCCTGCCCCATTAATTTGCCGTTATCGCCAGCATCGCCCACGCTATATAGAATGTTATCTTGTGCTGTAATTTGTACCTGCTTACCCGCTTGATATACCGGTTGCTCATTGTGTATTGCAAGCCACTTTAACGCCTCTGATAAAGGCACAAAAGACACTAACACGCCCGTTTTAATTATTGGCTCACTGAGAGAATCTTGCTCATGTAGCAATGTAGATGTAATTGCCAGTAAAGCATTTTGTTTTGCCTGTAAAGGTGCGAGTAGCTCAGTAACTTGTGGATTATCAATAATTTGAATTGTGTTTTGCTCTGTTGATGTTTGAGCGCTGTCGAGAATGCTTTTAGTGAGTTTAAAATTCAAATTTAAAGAAGTGATGGGATACCCTTCAACTATAAACCCTTGATTATCAATTACTATCGATGCTTTTATCTGTGGATTTTGGGCAACAAACTCTTGTAGCTGCACAAGCGCGAACTGTGAGTACACCACTTTATTTGGCAGCTCAGTTATCGCCTTAGTGCTACTAAGTAATTGGCTATTTTTCTCAAGCTTAAATAAGAGTTGTTCAAGACTGGCTGCATTATTTCTAGCTTGCCATTGCAAACTCGTATTTGCTTGGTCAATTGAGCTTAAATAGAAACGCCCAATCATCAAACCTGCAAGGATCAGTAGGGGAATAATGACCAGTAGTAATACACTGATAAATAAGGCGCGGCTAAAGCGTGGACTACTCATTCATCCCCTTCATTGGCAATCGAACGCTCTGCCAACCCTTGCATAAAAAGCCCCGCTTGCTCAGCAGTTAAGGCACCACTGCCATAGCGAATAAATCCTTTATTTAATACTTCCCATACGATGATCATAGATGCGGTAGAGGGCATAGGTTTTGTGAATTGTATAGCATCAATTAAGGTTGATAACTCAGTGCCTTGTTGTGCTTTTAGATTATTTAAAACCTCAGTGTTAACCGGGATATCTTGAAGTTTTTGCCAAACCAGTGTTTGGAATTTTTCTGCTTGAACCAATTTAGCAAATTTGATCAAGCTCTCTTTATTTGCACCATTTAAAGCATGGTTTGGAAATGCCAACACAAAGGTTGAGTAGTAAGGCTGCATATACTCACCATTGAGTTTCGGTAATTGTTGTATTCCTAAATTATTACCCAATGCCTCTTCATACGTTTTTAATGCCCATGCACCATCAATGGTGAAAGCGGCTTGCTGCGCTTTAAATGCATTATTTGAGCAAGTGTAATCGCACTGTCTATCAACCAGATTTTGTTTATTTAAATCCCAAACAAATTTGAGAGCCGATTGCATTGCTGGTGTATTAAGCTGAACATGGTTATCTACAATTAGGTCGCCATTAAAAGCCGATAAGAACGGGATAAACCAATACATTTCCATAAAACTCCATGTAACGAGTTTCACTTTTTCAGGCAATGATGATTGAATTCGGTATATATCCTGCCAATTTTCTATTGGCTCTTTAACAAACTGCTTATTATAAAAAAGTAATAGGTGATTGCCTTGAATGATGGGTATACCTAAGAGCTTGTTGTTGAGCTTTGCAGTTTCTAAGGTTCGCTTGTCTGTGGTGTCAGCTATGAGTGAGTCTGGAATAGTGCTGTAGTTGGCATATTTATCAAGGCCTAAGTGATCAGCGGGTACAATAACAACGTCTGTTGAGGTGCTGGTACTAGTATTTTGCACCAGCCTGACTTTTAGCGCCTTTTGGTCAACCAATACAGAGTTAACCGTTAAACCGCTTTGCTCTGCAAACTCACTAAGCAATTGGTTAAAATGTTCATGCTTCATGGTATGGGCTAGGTTTATCGTTGCTGCATAGCCATCAAACGTAACTAATAGCACCGCCAGCCAAAATACTCGCCACACGCTAATGTCTACTCAAAATGAATTAAAATTACTTTTTAGTTAAGCACATATGCCCTAAATTGCCCAGCCTAATCAAGGGTTTTCTTAAACCTAAATGCAGCCACAGCCAAGCCCAAAATTGTAAAGGCTAACAGCCAAAGTAAATCACTGCTCATACTTATTAGATTGACATCTTTTAGCACGATTCCGCGTATTAACCTTAGGTAATGCGTTGCGGGTAGGCACTCAGCAAGCCATTGTGCTGCCTTTGGCATACCTTCATAGGGAAATACAAAACCTGATAATAAAATAGAGGGTAACAGAATGAAAATTGTCATTTGCATTGCTTGAAGCTGATTTTTAGCGATGGTTGAAAGCACTAAGCCAAGCACTAAACTGGCACATATAAAGGCAAAGGTTGCGACAACCAATGCGACTAAACCACCTCCAAAAGGAATATGAAACAAGAGCTTACCCATACCTAATATAATAAATAACTGAATAAAACCAATGAAGATATAAGGCACCACTTTACCGATCATTAATTCAAGTGAGCTTAACGGTAAGGTGATTAAAAGCTCCATATTACCTCGCTCTTGCTCTTTAACAATGGCAGCAGAGGTAAACATAATCATCGTCATGGTTAAAATAACAGCAGCTAAACCTGGCACAATATTCACTGCAGAGCGTTGCTCTGGGTTATAAAATAAGGTCGTCTCAAAGGTTGGGTATGTTCTATTCGCAGGCTTATCGAGAAGCTCTGCAAGCGGCATATTGCGCAGCGATTTTATGCTCGACGCTACCATTGTATCTGAGCCATCAACTAACCAATGCGCAATTGGCCTGACTAACGACTCATTACTGCCATCAGGCAAACCAAAACCCACTGTTGGGTGCTGGGCAAGTCGGTTTGCCACATCGTGGGGTATAAACAGCACAGCCCGCACTTTCGCGCTCGCGATTGCTGTTTGTGCCTGTTCAATACTGTCGTAATAATCCGTCACTTTAACCACATTTGTCGCCGATACTGTTTGTACTAAAATGCGACTGAGCGCAGTTTGACTATGATCGACCACTGCAACAGGAATATCTTTAACGTTGGTGTTAATAGCGTAACCAAATAGAATCAGTTGGATAAGGGGGATCATCACCACCATCGCAAAGGTCATTCTATCGCGGCGTAATTGTAATAATTCTTTGTTTACAATTGCTTTTATCCGGCTTAATGAAGTCATAATACTCATTTTCTGCCCTGCCCTGTGCAGGTGACAAACACGTCTTCAAGGCTTGGGCGCACACTATTAACTTGCCACGTATCCTGACAAAATGATTGCTGTTTTATGAACTCAACGGGGTCTTGAACACCTTTTTTTACTAATACTCGCAGTTGTGTACCTAATTGAGTGGCTGAGATAACATGGTCGATTTTTGCGAGCTGTTTTTTTAATTCTCTGGTTTGCGCCCCTGCGATTTCTACAACATGAGCGTGCATGTCTGTCATTAATTGCTTTGGAGAGCCATCCGCGCGTTTAATACCAGATTCTAAAATGGCTAAACGATGACAACGCTCAGCTTCATCCATGTAATGGGTGGTGACTAATATCGTGGTACCGGCATTACTTAAATCAAACAGTGTTTCCCAAAAATCACGGCGATTTTGTGGATCGACTGCCGATGTTGGTTCATCAAGAAATAAAATTTTCGGTTTATTAATCACTGCAGCAGCCAATGCTAAGCGCTGCCGTTGGCCCCCACTCATACTTCCGGCCATTTGATCTACTCTTTGATCAAGACCATAGGTATGGAGCAATTCGTCAATTCTTTGTTGTTTTTGTTGCTTTTTAAACGGGTAAAGCGCCGCCATGAACTTTAGGTTTTCAAGCACGGTCAGGTCACTATAAAGTGAAAACTTTTGTGTCATATAACCAAGTTGCGTTCTGAGCTTTTCAGCATCTTTTGGCAGACTCAAGCCAAGCACATTGATATCACCAGAGGTTGGCTTCAATAAACCCGTAAGCATACGGATTGCAGTCGTTTTACCACAGCCGTTAGGGCCCAAAAAGCCATAAATTTGCCCTTGCTCAACGTCTAGATCAAGGTTATCAATCGCTTTTAAATCGCCAAATTGTTTTACCAAACCTTTGGCATGGATCACCGATTCAGTCATGGCATAATCACTTGAGCAGGTACGCCTGTCGGTAAATTATTTTCACTTACCGGTAGTGTTACCTCAGCAAGGTACATTAATCTCGCACGCTCTTCCTGATTAAGGGCATAAAAAGGCGTGAACGCAGGCTCTGAGGCAATCCAGGTCAGTTCACCCTGAATATCTTTATCTATGCCATCGACACGAACTGTAAGTGTCATGCCCTGATTGAGCTTGGCACGATATGGTTCAGGGATATATACGCGCGCATAAGGTGCGCTGTTTGCTTGAATAATAACGACAGGGCTGCCTTTAGTAACTCGCTCACCTACGTGCCAAGGTAAGTTATCGACCCTGCCAGCACGCATCGCTTTAATTGTCAGATCTGAGAGGTATTTTTGCTGTACTTTTAGTTCTGCTTCTGCCGCCTGAACTTGCGCTTTCGCACTATTAATATCTTCAACGCGAGAACCATTTGTTAATTCATTTAAGTTCTGCTTTGCTGATTCTAAATTAGCGAATGTCTCATCGCGTGCAGCGGTTGCACTGTCTAAGGTTTCTTGGCTTGCGAGTTTATCTTTAACTAAGGTTTTTGCACGGTGAAAATTAGCTTCGCTTTGCGTATATGCAGCATTAGCTGCTGCTACTTTGGCTGATGCACCAGCAACTTCTTCGGGGCGAGCACCATTCAAGGTTTTTTCAAGAAATGCAGTGGCTTGAGCTAGTTGAGCTTGTGCTTTAGCAACAATCGCTTGTTGTAGTTCGGCATCGAACTTTGCAATCACCTGCCCTTTTTCGACCAACTGGCCTGCTGAAACGGGTAAATCGATCAGTATTTCGTTAGTCGTTGCAGGATGGATCACACGCTCACGCTCAAGCGTTCCTAGCGCTACTCCCTCATTTGAGTCTGAGCAAGCAGTAATGACTAAAGAAATTAGAATGAGTACAACACGTTTAGCTAACATTTTAATTTCCTTATGGTTAGCTGATGAGTTGCTAGATACTATAAAGTATTAAAATGATCTATAAAAGTGATCTATAGGAATTAAAGTTTTAGAAATATATGGAGT
>NZ_JAKEVM010000153.1 GCF_022398475.1 Pseudoalteromonas shioyasakiensis
GAAGGATGTGATAGATACAAAAAAGGCCCGCATAAGCGAGCCTTTTTTAAGAGATTAGAACTGATTACCAGCCTGTTTTCTCTTTAAGTGCATTACCGATATCAGCTAATGAACGTACAGTTTTTACGCCAGCAGCTTCTAATGCAGCAAATTTCTCATCAGCAGTACCTTTACCGCCTGCGATGATTGCACCAGCGTGACCCATACGCTTACCTGGAGGTGCAGTAACACCCGCAATGTAAGAAACAACTGGTTTAGTCACGTTGTGCTTGATGTATTCTGCAGCTTCTTCTTCTGCAGTACCACCGATTTCACCGATCATAACGATAGCTTCAGTTTGCTCGTCTTTTTCGAACATTTCTAAAACGTCGATGAAGTTAGTGCCAGGGATTGGGTCACCACCGATACCAACACATGTTGATTGGCCGAAACCAGCGTCAGTAGTTTGCTTAACCGCTTCGTAAGTAAGAGTACCAGAACGTGATACGATACCTACTTTACCAGGCTTGTGGATGTGACCAGGCATGATACCGATCTTAGTTTCACCCGGAGTGATAACACCTGGGCAGTTAGGACCGATCATACGAACACCAGTTTCATCAAGCTTAACTTTAACGTCAACCATGTCTAGTGTTGGGATACCTTCAGTGATACAAACGATTAGCTCGATGCCAGCATCGATAGCTTCTAAGATTGCATCTTTACAGAAAGGTGCTGGTACGTAGATAACTGATGCAGTTGCGCCAGTTGCTTCAACAGCGTCACGTACTGTGTTGAATACTGGAAGACCAAGGTGCGTTTGACCGCCTTTACCTGGGCTTACACCACCAACCATTTGTGTACCGTACTCAAGCGCTTGCTCAGAGTGGAAAGTACCTTGGCCACCTGTGAAACCTTGACAGATAACTTTTGTATCTTTATTGATTAATACAGACATTATTTGCCCTCCGCAGCAGCAACAACTTTTTCAGCTGCGTCTGTTAGTGATTCAGCAGCGATGATGTTAAGGTCAGAACTAGCTAGTACTTCACGACCAAGTTCAGCGTTAGTACCTTCTAAACGTACTACTACAGGAACGTTAACACCTACTTCTTTAACTGCGCCGATGATACCTTCTGCGATCATGTCACAACGTACGATACCACCAAAGATGTTAACTAAAACAGCTTTAACGTTGTCGTCAGATAAGATGATCTTGAATGCTTCAGATACACGCTCTTTAGTTGCACCGCCACCAACATCTAGGAAGTTAGCTGGCTTGCCACCGTGTAGGTTTACGATGTCCATAGTACCCATTGCTAGGCCTGCACCGTTAACCATACAACCAACGTTACCGTCTAGTGCAACGTAGTTAAGCTCAAAGCTTGCAGCGTGAGCTTCACGCGCATCTTCTTGTGAAGGATCGTGCATTTCACGGATTTTAGGTTGACGGTAAAGCGCGTTACCATCTACACCGATTTTACCGTCTAGACAGTGAAGGTTACCTTCGTCTGTGATTACTAGCGGGTTGATTTCTAATAGAGCGAAATCGAAATCGTTGAACATGTTAGCAAGACCCATGAAGATCTTAACGAACTGTTTCATTTGAGTAGGGTTTAAACCTAGTTTGAAGCCTAACTCACGAGCTTGGTAAGCTTGAGGACCAACTAGTGGATCGATCTCAGCTTTGTGAATTAGTTCTGGAGTTTCTTCTGCAACTTGCTCGATTTCAACACCACCTTCAGTAGATGCCATGAAAACAACTTTACGAGAAGCACGATCTACTACAGCGCCAAGGTATAATTCGTTAGCGATGTCAGTGCAGCTTTCAACAAGAATTTTTGATACTGGCTGACCATTTTCATCTGTTTGGTAAGTAACTAAGTTTTTACCTAACCAGTTCGCAGCGAACTCTTTAACTTCGTCAGTTGTTTTAACTAGCTTAACACCGCCAGCTTTACCACGGCCACCTGCGTGAACCTGTGTTTTAACAACCCACATATCACCGCCGATTTTCTCAGCAGCTGCTGCAGCTTCTTCAGGTGTATCGCAAGCGAAACCTTGAGAAACTGGTAAACCATATTCGGCAAAAAGTTGTTTTGCCTGATACTCATGCAAATTCATGATGCTTTATCCAATTTTTTATACTAAAAGAGCTGAATATTTATGCAAAATAAACAGCTATCCCAAATTGCGCACTTAGTATAAATCCCAAGGCTCCACATGAAAACCCCAGTTAGACCAAAGGCGCAAAAAAAAAGCTGTGAACGAGGTTCACAGCTTAGTTTTCATACAACCAGATTAAACATCTAGTAGTAAACGAGTCGGATCTTCAAGTAACTCTTTAATTGTTACTAAGAAACCTACTGATTCTTTACCATCGATTTGGCGGTGATCATAAGATAACGCTAAGTACATCATAGGTAAGATTTCAACTTTACCATTTACAGCCATAGGACGCTCTTGGATTTTGTGCATACCTAAGATTGAAGACTGTGGTAAGTTGATGATTGGTGTAGATAGTAATGAACCAAATACACCACCGTTAGTGATAGTGAAGTTACCACCTGTCATATCATCAAGTGATAATTTACCGTCACGACCTTTAAGCGCTAGCTCACGGATACCTTTTTCGATTTCTGCAACTGATAGCTTGTCACAGTCTTTAAGAACTGGAGTAACAAGACCACGTGGTGTAGAAACCGCGATGCTGATGTCGAAGTAGTTGTGATAAACAATATCATCACCGTCGATAGACGCATTTACTTCAGGGAAACGCTTAAGTGCTTCAGTAACTGCTTTCACGTAGAAAGACATGAAGCCTAAACGGATACCGTGACGCTTTTCGAATACTTCTTGGTACTGCTTACGAAGGTCCATGATTGGCTTCATGTTAACTTCGTTGAAAGTCGTTAACATTGCAGTTGAGTTTTTCGCTTCAAGAAGACGATTAGCGATTGTTTTACGTAAACGAGTCATAGGAACACGTTTTTGTGTACGGTCACCCATAGGTGCTGCTGGCGCTGCTGCTTCCGCTTTAGGAGCTGCTGCCGGTGCTTTTAAGAATGTATCAACATCTTCTTTAGTTACACGGCCATTTTTGCCAGTACCTTTGATTTTTGATGCATCAAGGCCTTTCTCAGCGATTAAACGACGAACTGACGGCGTTAATACGTCAGAGCTGTCATTTGATTCGCTTGCTGGTGCTGCTTCAGCTTTAGGAGCTGCTGCCGGTGCTGCACCCGCTTTAACTGTACCAATTACTTGCTCACCAAGTACTGTTTCGCCTTCAGCGTGAATGTGCTCACCCATGATACCGTCTTCTTGAGCAACAACTTCAAGAACAACTTTATCAGTTTCGATGTCAACAAGGTTTTGGTCGCGAGTTACCGCTTCACCTGGTTGAACGTGCCAAGTAGCAATTGTCGCGTCTGCGACTGATTCTGGAAGTACAGGTACTTTAATGTCCACTTCTTTACCTTCTGATGCTGGTGCTGATTGCGCCGCTGGCGCGTCTTCTGATTTAGCTGGTGCAGAGTCGTCACTTGCTGGTGCAGCATCTGCATCACCAAGTAATGCAATTACTTGTTCGCCAAGTACCGTTGCACCTTCTTCTTGTGAAATTTCAGTGATTACACCGTCATTTGGTGCAACAACTTCTAAAACAACTTTATCTGTTTCAATATCTACTAAGTTTTGGTCACGGCTTACTTTGTCGCCAACACTTACGTGCCAAGTTGCAACTGTAGCATCAGCAACCGACTCAGGAAGTACAGGAACTTTAATTTCTGTGCTCATTGCTTATCCTTTCTTTTCAATAGTAAGCGCATCTGCAATTAGCGCTTGTTGTTCTTTATTATGCACTGACATGTAACCACACGCTGGTGATGCTGATGCTTTACGACCTGCGTAAGTTAATTTAGCACCGGCTGGGATTGCGTCAACAAAGTGGTGTTGAGAACAATACCATGCACCTTGGTTTTGCGGCTCTTCTTGACACCAAACAAAATCTTTAACGTGTTGGTAACGCTGCATGATTGTATCCATCTCAGCGTGTGGGAATGGATATAATTGTTCTACACGAACAATAGCAATGTTATTTAATTCTTGCTTACGACGCTCTTGTAGTAGTTCGTAGTAAACTTTACCGCTACAGAATACAACGCGTTCTACTTTATCTGCTGCAATATCATCGATTTCATCGATCATATTGTGGAACACACCTTCAGATAACTCTTCAAGTGAAGATGTTGCCAACGGGTGACGAAGTAGCGACTTAGGCGTCATAACAATCAATGGACGACGAAGTGGACGTACAGATTGACGACGAAGCATTGCATAAACTTGCGCAGGTGTTGAAGGAACACATACTTGCATGTTGTGATCAGCACACAACTGTAAGAAACGCTCTAAACGTGCCGAGCTATGCTCAGGACCTTGACCTTCATAACCATGAGGAAGTAAACATGTAAGACCACATAAACGGCCCCATTTCTGCTCACCTGAACTTAAGAATTGGTCAAATACAACTTGTGCACCGTTAGCGAAGTCACCAAATTGTGCTTCCCACATTACAAGTGACGTAGGCTCAGCTGTTGCGTAACCATATTCAAATGCAAGTACTGCTTCTTCAGAAAGAACTGAGTCATATACTTCAAATGCACCTTGCTTTTCGCTGATATTTTGCAGCGGCAAGTATGTTGATGCGTCAGTTTGGTTGTGAACAACAGCATGACGGTGGAAGAATGTACCACGACCTGAATCTTGACCTGTTAAACGGATATCAGTACCCGCATCAACAAGCGTTGCATAAGCAAGTGTTTCAGCCATACCCCAATCAAGTGGTTTTTCACCTGTTGCCATTAGCTTACGGTCGTCGTAGATTTTCTTAACGCGCGACTGTGCTTTGTGGCTTTCTGGGAAGCTTGCTACTTTTTCGCCAAGCTCTTTTAACTTCTCAACCGATACTGTTGCATCGTACTCAACATCCCAATCATGACCAACAAACTTAGCCCAATCAGAAGAGTGCGATGTTTCTAGTTGAATTTCTTCAACAACACAGTTGCCTTTGTCTAAACCGTTACGGTAATCATCAGCAAGTGCTTTTACTTCATTTTCTGAGAATGAACCTTCAGCAACTAATTGATCTGCGTAAATTAGACGAGGTACTGGATGCTTTTTGATTTTTTGGTACATAAGTGGTTGAGTCGCGTTCGGCTCATCCGCTTCGTTATGACCATGACGGCGATAACATACTAAATCAATCACTACATCACGTTTAAACTGGTTTCTGAAATCAAGTGCGATTTGAGTAACAAATGCAACCGCTTCAGGATCGTCAGAGTTAACGTGGAAAATTGGTGCCTGAACCATTTTCGCAATATCAGTACAGTATGGTGTAGAACGTACATCAGACTGTTTAGACGTTGTGAAACCAACTTGGTTATTTACAACAATACGGATACTACCACCACAACTAAATGCATTAGTTTGCGATAAGTTAAATGTTTCTTGTACAACACCTTGACCTGCGATTGCAGAGTCACCGTGAATAGTAATTGGTAATGCTTTAATACCTGACTTATCACCTAGACGGTCTAAACGAGCACGTACCGAACCCATAACCACTGGGTTAACGATTTCTAAGTGAGACGGGTTAAATGCAAGTGCCATGTGCACGTTGCCACCGTTAGTTGCAAAGTCAGATGAATAACCCATGTGATATTTAACATCACCTGAGCCTAATGTGTCTTTGTGTTTACCAGCGAACTCATCGAATAATTCTGATGGGTTTTTACCTAAGACGTTCACTAGTACGTTCAAGCGACCGCGGTGAGCCATACCAATAACAGCTTCTTTTTGTCCGCTTTCACCTGCACGATGAATTAGTTCTTTAAGCATTGGTACTAATGCGTCACCACCTTCAAGTGAGAAACGTTTTGCACCAGGGAACTTAGCCCCTAAATATTTTTCAAGGCCATCTGCAGCTGTTAATCCTTTAAGGATACGTAGCTTTTCTTCTTTAGAGAACGTTGGACGTGATTGCACTGATTCTAAACGTTGTTGTAACCAACGTTTTTCTTCAGTTGAAGTGATGTGCATATACTCAGCACCTACCGACCCACAATAAGTCGTTTTGAGTGCTTGATATAGCTCACCTAATGGCATGGTTTCGCGACCGACAGCAAACGAACCCACATTGAATTCACGGTCAAAATCAGCTTCAGATAAATCGTGGTACTCTAATTCTAGATCACGAACACGTTCGCGTTGCCAAATACCTAATGGATCTAGGTTGGCATTTTGGTGACCACGGAAACGGAAAGCATTAATAAGTTGTAGCACCTTGACCTGTTTAGGATCGCCAGAGCCACCCTCTGCTACCACTACTTCTCTATGCTTGTTTTTAGCAAGCTGTGCAAATTGTGAACGAACTTCTGAATGTTTAACGTCAACATCCACACCATCAACTTTTGGTAATTGTTCGAACACTTCTCGCCATTCTTCTGGCACAGAAGTCGCATCATCTAAGTACGCTTCATAAAGCTCTTCTACGTAAGCAACGTTACCGCCGTTTAAGTGAGAAGATTCTAGCCATGCCTTCATCACACCTTCGTGCATTTATAAGCCCTTTTCTTTAGCGCAGAAATTAATTGTTTTAAAAACAAGGTGGTTAATCACTTAACCACCTTACATATTCAAGCTTTAAACAGCGCGGTTTAAAAGCATTGATTTGATTTGTCCAATTGCTTTGGTCGGGTTAAGACCTTTTGGACACACGCTAACACAGTTCATGATACTGTGACAACGGAACACGCTGAACGCATCGTCAAGGTCAGCAAGACGCTCTTCAGTAGCTGTATCGCGGCTATCAGCCAAGAAACGATAAGCATGAAGAAGACCCGCAGGACCGATGAACTTGTCTGGATTCCACCAGAACGAAGGACACGATGTTGAACAACATGCACATAAGATACACTCATATAAGCCATCTAACTTATCACGTTCTTCGATTGACTGAAGACGCTCACCCGCCGCAGGCGTGTCGTTGATTAGGTAAGGCTTAACTTTTTCGTATTGAGTGTAGAACTGACTCATGTCAATAACAAGGTCACGTACCACTGGTAAACCTGGTAAAGGACGAATTACGATTTTACCTTTGCCACCTTTAAGTAGCGTTGATAAAGGAGTAATACACGCTAAACCGTTTTTACCATTCATGTTGATACCGTCTGAACCACACACACCTTCACGGCATGAACGACGGAATGATAATGTTGGATCTTGCTCTTTTAATTGCATAAGCGCATCCAATACCATCATATCCTGGCCTTCTTGCGTTTCTAGCGAGAAGTCCTGCATACGTGGTGCATTATCAACATCTGGATTGTAACGATAAACCGAAAATTGTACTTGTGCCATCGTCTCGCTCCTAGTATGTACGTGCTTTAGGTGGGAAAGCTTCACGCAGTTTCGGCGCGTAGTTTACTTCACGTTTTGTCATTTCATCTGTAACTGGGTTATAGATAGAGTGACATAGCCAGTTATCGTCATCACGATCTGGGAAGTCAAAACGAGAGTGTGCACCACGGCTTTCTGTACGGAAGTTTGCAGCTACTGCTGTTGAGTATGCTGTTTCCATCAAGTTATCAAGCTCTAGACATTCGATACGTGCAGTGTTGAACTCAGTCGACTTGTCGTCAAGACGAGCGTACTGAAGACGTTCACGAATTTCTTTAAGCTCTTTAAGACCTGTTGCCATTGCATCACCTTCACGGAATACCGAGAAGTTAAGTTGCATACACATTTGTAGGTCTTTCTTGATTTGTACTGGGTCTTCACCTTGGCCAGCTTTAGAATTTTCCCAACGGTTAAAGCGTGCAAGTGATGCTTCAAGGTCTGATTCAGACGCATCTTTACCTGCTTCAACACCGTTAAGGTACTTACCTAAGAAGTTACCAGCTGCGCGGCCGAATACAACTAAGTCAAGTAGCGAGTTACCACCTAGGCGGTTAGCACCGTGTACAGATACACATGCAATCTCACCAACAGCGAATAAACCTTCAACTACTTTCTCTTGGCCGTTTGCATCAATTTGTAATGCTTGACCATTTACGTTAGTTGGAACACCACCCATCATGTAGTGACATGTTGGGATAACTGGAATTGGTTCTTTAGCTGGATCAACGTGTGCGAATGTTTTCGCAAGGTCACATACGCCTGGAAGACGTAAGTTAAGTGTTTCTTCACCTAAGTGGTCAAGCTTAAGCTTGATGTGTGGACCGTAAGGACCATCGCATCCACGACCTTCACGGATCTCAGTCATCATTGAACGAGCAACAACGTCACGAGACGCTAAGTCTTTTGCATTTGGTGCGTAACGTTCCATGAAGCGTTCGCCGTCTTTATTAAGAAGGTAACCACCTTCACCACGACAACCTTCAGTTACAAGTACACCGGCACCGGCGATACCTGTTGGGTGGAACTGCCACATTTCCATATCTTGCATTGCAACACCAGCACGTGTAGCCATACCAACACCGTCACCAGTATTGATATGTGCATTCGTTGTCGATGCGTAGATACGGCCTGCACCACCTGTTGCTAAAACAACAGCTTTTGATTTGAAGTAAACAACTTCGCCAGACTCGATGTCGATTGCTGTACAACCAACAACGTGACCGTCGCTGTTTTTAACTAAATCTAGTGCGTACCACTCAGAGAATACGTTAGTTTTGTTTTTAACGTTCTGTTGGTATAAACAGTGTAATAGCGCGTGACCAGTACGGTCAGCTGCTGCTGCAGTACGTGCAGCCTGTTCACCACCAAAGTTTTTCGACTGACCGCCGAAAGGACGTTGGTAAACACGGCCATTTTCAAAACGAGAAAATGGTAAACCCATGTTTTCTAATTCAGTAATAGCTTCTGGGCCTGTTTTACACATATATTCGATAGCGTCTTGGTCACCGATGAAATCGGAACCTTTAACCGTATCGTACATGTGCCATTCCCAGTTATCTTCATGTGAGTTACCCAGAGCAACCGTAATACCACCCTGTGCAGACACAGTGTGAGAACGTGTAGGGAAAACTTTTGAGATAAGTGCACAGGTTTTGCCTGATTCAGTGATAGCTAGTGCTGCGCGCATACCCGCACCACCGGCACCAATCACTACTGCGTCAAATTCACGAACAGAATAATTCACTTAAACACCCCATAAAACGATTAGACCAATTGCTACGTAAGCAACAGCCATAAGGTTTAATACAAAGCCTAAAACAGCACGTAATTTAGCGCATTTAACATAGTCAGTAAGAACTTGCCAAAGGCCGATACGGGTGTGAACCATGATGCAAACTAGGGTGATTAAGGTAAACCCTTTCATTGCTAGGTTAGAGAATAGGCCTTGCCAGGCTTCGAAAGTGACTTCTGGCGTACATAAAAAATAGCCGATAATAAAAATCGCGTAAGCGCTGATTATTAATGCTGTTGCACGTAGTGATACGAAATCTTGTACACCATCACGTTTAAGAGTTGCTTGATTTAAAACCATATCCACACTCCTGCTAGAATTGCAGCTACAACACCTAAAGCTAATGCAACTTTAGCGCTGAAGTTACCTGATTCAAGTTCTTCCCAGTGACCCATGTCCATAATGATATGACGGATACCACCGATTAAGTGATACGCCAATACAGAAATGGTGCCCCATGCTATGAATTTGGCAATGAATCCGCTGAACAGACCCTTGACGAATTCAAAACCTTCTGCAGAAGAAAGAGACTCAGACCAAGCCCAAATGACAAACGTTAAAGCAAAAAATAATGCTACACCGGTGACGCGGTGAAAAATTGATGCTTTAGCCGTTGCCGGCATAGATATAGTTGTTAGATCTAGATTTACAGGTCTTTGCTTTTTCACAGTTACTTGCCCATCTTGCCCACTAAGGAGCTCATCTACTTGTTTTTCTAAAACCCATCAAAATGAATTTCGATGGAACTATCTAAGTAAACCGTGTTGATACACAAAAAGTTCACACTTATGCAAAACTCAAATGTAAAAATAAAGTTTACCTACAGACAATACGGTATAAAACCTTGGATAGTATATATAGCC
>NZ_JAKEVM010000154.1 GCF_022398475.1 Pseudoalteromonas shioyasakiensis
TATCAATTTATGTCGACATTTTGTTGGTTTTTTAGCCTGTTTTTCCGATCTCAAGGTTGACACTTGCAATGATAGGGCGCATAGTGAACTCACAAATTGTCGACAATCTTAATTTAGTACTTTGATAGACCTATTATGACAGAGCAAAAAGCCAACGATAACTACAACGATATCACGATAACAACAGCATCAGACCAAGTGTTTGTCGACATGCGTCGTGAAATTGTCCAAGGCACCATCGAGCAGGGTAGCAAAATTTCTGAGCCAGAACTTGCTAAACGCTATGGTGTAAGCCGTGCCACCTTACGTGAGGCGCTAAATCGTTTAGAGAGCTGTTATTTGGTAGAGCGTAAAGCAAATGTCGGTTGCCGTGTCGTTGCACTAACAGCTGAGCGTTTAATCGAAGTCTATCAGGTTCGTAGTGCCTTAGAAGGGCTGGCTTGTCGTTTAGCTGCCGATAACATGGAACCTGAAGAAGTGCAGGGTTTAAAACAGTTATTGAACCAGCACTTACAAACACAGCGTGTAAAAGAAGGTGAATCATACTACCAAGAAGCGGGCGACCTTGATTTTCATTATCGCATTATTAAAGGGTCGAAAAACGCACACTTAATTCATCTTTTATGTAATGAGTTGTACCAGTTAATTCGTATGTACCGTGTACAAATGGGGATGGTTGGGCCGCGTGTATCAAAAGCGTTTGATGAACACTTGGCTATTATTAATGCCATTGAAAACCATGACGGTGAATTAGCCGAAATGCTTATGAAGCGCCATATCAGTGCGTCTCAGGCAAATATTCAGACTAAGTTTGACTTACTCGCAGCAAAAAATTAGTAGCGCTTTAGTTAAACAGTCACAATTTAGATTTAAAAAATAGAGTTAGCCAAAGAGCTAAAACCGTTCAAAGATAGGAGTTATCCAATGTCAGCAGGATTGAAATTCAAACAGGCAATCGCCAACAACAAGCCATTGCAAGTGGTTGGCACCGTCAACGCTTACTGCGCAATGATGGCAGAAAAAACAGGTCACCAAGCACTTTACCTCTCAGGTGCGGGTGTTGCTAACGCATCATACGGCATGCCAGATTTAGGTATGACTAGCCTTGATAACGTACTTGAAGATATTCGTCGAATCACCAGCGCTACCGACTTACCGCTTCTTGTTGATGCTGACACAGGGTGGGGCGGTGCATTTAATATTGCTCGTACCGTTAAAGAAATGACCAAAGCAGGCGCAGCGGGCTTCCATATTGAAGACCAAGTAGCACAAAAACGTTGTGGTCACCGTCCTAATAAAGAGATCGTGTCTAAAGATGAAATGGTTGACCGTATTAAAGCTGCGGTTGATGCCAAAACAGACAGTGATTTTTACATTATGGCGCGTACTGATGCATTCCAAAAAGAAGGCTTAAATGCAGCTATTGACCGCGCAGCAGCGTGTGTTGAAGCTGGCGCAGACGCTATTTTTGCAGAAGCTGTGCATGATTTAGCAGATTACCAAGCATTTGCTAAAGCGTTAAATGTGCCAATTCTTGCGAACATCACCGAATTTGGCCAAACACCGCTTTATACAAAAGAGCAATTGAGCGAAGTGGGTGTTGAAATTGTACTTTATCCACTTAGTGCATTTAGAGCCATGAACAAAGCCGCACTTAATGTGTATTCGTCTATTCTTAGCGAAGGCTCGCAACAAAGCCAAGTAGACAATATGCAAACACGTGCGGAATTATATGAGTTTTTAGATTATCACTCATATGAAAACACACTCGATAACCTTTTCTCAGCTAAAAAATCATAACGACAACATATAAGGAGAACACTCATGGTAGATAAAGCATTAGGCGGCGCAGGTTTACGTGGACAAGTAGCAGGTGAGACAGCACTGTGTACAGTAGGTAAATCAGGTTCAGGTTTAACTTATTGTGGTTATGATATTAGTGAATTAGCAGATAAAGCGCAGTTTGAAGAAGTGTCTTTTTTACTGTCGCGCGGTGAATTACCAACAGAGTCTGAGCTGACTGAATATAAAGCAAAGCTAAAATCACTACGTGGTTTACCAGATTCACTTAAAACAGTGCTTGAGAACATTCCTAAAGACGCGCACCCAATGGATGTAATGCGTACGGGTTGTTCTATGCTAGGTAACTTAGAGATGGAGCAAGATTTCTCGCAAGCGAATGATGCGATTGATCGCCTAGTTGCCGTATTCCCAAGCATTATTTGTTACTGGTATCGTTTTAGCCATGACGGCGTTCGTATTGAAACTGAAACAGATGATGATTCGGTAGGTGCACACTTCTTACGTTTATTACATGACGAAGCACCATCAGCACTGTTCGAGCAAGTAATGAATGTGTCTTTAATTCTTTATGCAGAGCATGAGTTTAATGCATCAACATTCACTGCGCGTGTGTGTGCATCAACATTGTCTGATATTCACTCTTGTGTAACGGGTGCTATTGGTAGTTTACGTGGTCCATTACATGGTGGTGCGAACGAAGCGGCTATGGATATGATTGAAGGCTTCACAAGTGCAGACCAAGCTGAAGATGCACTGATGGGTATGCTTGAGCGTAAAGACAAGATCATGGGCTTTGGTCATGCCATTTACCGTGAATCAGATCCTCGTAACGTGATCATCAAAAAGTGGTCAGAAAAACTGGCAGCAGAAGTGGGTGATGATGTGCTTTATCCAGTGTCTGTTCGCTGTGAAGAAGTTATGTGGCGTGAAAAGAAATTATTCTGTAATGCTGATTTCTTCCATGCATCTGCGTATCACTTCATGGGTATCCCAACTAAGTTATTCACGCCAATTTTCGTGATGAGCCGTGTAACAGGTTGGACAGCGCACGTGAAAGAGCAACGTGCTAATAACCGTATTATTCGCCCAAGTGCAGATTATACGGGCCCAGAAGCGCGCAGCTATACGCCAATTTCTGAGCGTTAATCGTTAATTAAATCAGTGATAGGGGTAGCTTGGCTGCCCCTTTATGAAGGGGCGAAATAAATACAAAAACAATCAGCCCACCTTTGTTCACCGTCACCAAGTACAAGTAGAATCATCATGAATACAAACTTTAGAAAACCATTAGCAGGCACCGGCGTCGATTACTTTGATACGCGCGCTGCTGTTGATGCAATTAAACCAGGCAGCTATGCCACACTTCCTTACACATCAAGAGTACTTGCCGAAAACTTAGTTCGTCGCTGTGACCCTGAAATGCTAAATGATGCACTGTCGCAGTTAATTGACCGCAAGCGTGATTTAGATTTTCCATGGTTTCCTGCGCGTGTTGTGTGTCACGATATCTTAGGTCAAACAGCGTTAGTTGATTTAGCAGGCTTGCGTGATGCCATAGCTGCAAAAGGCGGCGATCCTGCAAAAGTAAACCCTGTGGTACCTACACAGTTAATTGTTGACCACTCATTAGCGGTTGAACACGCAGGTTTTGAACCTGATGCATTTGAAAAAAACCGTGCTATTGAAGATCGTCGTAACGATGACCGTTTCCACTTTATCAATTGGACAAAAACAGCATTTAAAAATATTGATGTGATCCCGCCGGGTAACGGCATTATGCATCAAATCAATTTAGAGAAAATGTCACCTGTGATCCAAAAACGTGATGGCGTGGCATTCCCAGATACATTAGTTGGTACAGATAGCCACACACCTATGGTCGATGCGCTAGGTGTTATTGCAGTCGGTGTAGGTGGTCTTGAAGCTGAAAGTGTGATGCTTGGCCGTGCATCTTACATGCGTTTACCAGATATTGTGGGTGTTGAACTAAAAGGCAAGCCACAACCGGGTATTACTGCAACCGATATCGTATTAGCGATCACCGAATTTTTACGTAATGAAAGAGTTGTGTCGACCTACCTTGAATTTTATGGTGAAGGTGCCGATGCACTTACCCTAGGTGATAGAGCAACTATCTCTAATATGACGCCAGAGTTTGGCGCAACAGCTGCGATGTTCTACATCGATGACAACACGCTTGATTACCTACGTTTAACAGGCCGTGAAGAAGAGCAAGTTAAACTAGTTGAAACTTACGCAAAAGAGACTGGCCTTTGGAGTGATAGCCTTAAAACGGCCGAGTATGAGCGTGTGTTAACTTTTGATCTGTCTTCAGTTGGTCGCAATATTGCGGGCCCTTCAAATCCACATCGCCGTGTTGCAACAAGCGAACTTGATAAAGCAGGTATCACTGGCGTTGTTGAGAATGAAGAAGGCTTAATGCCAGATGGCGCCTGTATCATTGCTGCAATCACAAGTTGTACGAATACCAGTAACCCACGCAACGTTATTGCTGCAGGTTTACTTGCGCGTAATGCCAACGCTAAAGGGTTAACTCGTAAGCCATGGGTTAAAACATCACTGGCACCGGGTTCTAAAGCGGTTAAGTCTTACTTAGAAGAAGCCAATTTATTACCTGAGCTTGAACAACTTGGCTTTGGTATTGTTGCCTTCGCGTGTACAACCTGTAACGGCATGAGTGGTGCGCTTGATCCAAAAATTCAGCAAGAAGTGATTGACCGAGACCTATACGCAACGGCTGTACTTTCGGGTAACCGTAACTTCGATGGTCGTATTCACCCTTATGCTAAACAAGCATTCTTAGCTTCACCACCACTGGTTGTTGCTTATGCTATTGCCGGTACTATTCGTTTTGATATCGAAAAAGATGTATTAGGGCATGATCAACAAGGCAACGAAATTCGCCTTATGGATTTATGGCCATCAGACGAAGAAATTGATGCAGTGATTAAACAAAGTGTTAAACCTGAGCAGTTCAAAAAGGTTTACGAGCCAATGTTTGATTTAAGTGTAGATTATGGCGAAGACAACGATCCGCTTTACCAATGGCGTCCACAAAGTACTTATATTCGCCGTCCTCCTTATTGGGAAGGCGCATTAGCGGGTGAACGCTCTTTGAGTGATATGCGTGCCTTAGCTGTGTTGGGCGACAACATCACTACTGATCACTTATCGCCTTCAAATGCGATTCTAGCGTCAAGTGCTGCTGGTGAGTACCTCGCTAAAATGGGTCTCCCAGAAGAAGATTTTAACTCGTATGCTACTCACCGAGGTGACCATTTAACAGCACAGCGTGCAACATTTGCTAACCCTAAGTTACTGAATGAAATGGTTAAAGAAAATGGTGAAGTGAAGCAAGGTTCATATGCTCGCATTGAACCTGAAGGCAAAGTGACGCGTATGTGGGAAGCTATCGAAACCTACATGCAGCGCAAACAACCGCTTATCATTGTGGCTGGTGCCGATTATGGTCAAGGGTCATCACGTGACTGGGCTGCAAAAGGTGTACGCCTAGCTGGTGTTCAAGTGATTGCAGCCGAAGGCTTTGAGCGTATTCACCGTACCAACTTAATTGGTATGGGTGTATTACCGCTTGAGTTTAAAGCAGGTACCACGCGAACTACGCTAGGTATTGATGGTAGTGAGAGTTTCAGTGTTAAAGGTGAGCCAACACCAGGCGCAACACTGACACTAGTGATTACCCGTGCCAATGGTGAAATCGTTGAAGTACCAATGACGTGCCGTTTAGATACAGCTGAAGAAGTGTCAATTTATTCAGCGGGTGGTGTACTGCAACGTTTCGCGCAAGATTTTTTAGAATCTGAGGAGCACTAAGCAATGGTATTTAAACCACAAATTAAGGTGCCAGCGACCTATATGCGTGGCGGCACCAGTAAAGGGGTGTTCTTTAACTTAACTGATTTACCTGAGCCTGCCCAAGTGGCAGGTGAGGCGCGCGATAACCTGTTATTACGTGTGATTGGCAGTCCCGATCCTTACCAAAAACAAACTGATGGTATGGGCGGTGCAACCTCAAGCACCAGTAAGACGGTGATATTATCGAAAAGTACTAAAGCTGATCACGATGTTGATTATCTGTTTGGTCAAGTTGCTATCGATAAAGCGTTTGTTGATTGGAGTGGTAACTGCGGTAATTTAACTTCAGCAGTCGGGGCCTTTGCTGTGTCAAACGGTCTTGTTGATGCCAGCAAAATTCCAGAGAATGGCGTTGTTGAAGTTAAAGTATGGCAAGTCAATATTAGTAAAACCATCATAGTGCACGTGCCAATTACTAACGGTGAAGTGCAAGAAACTGGTGATTTTGAGCTTGATGGCGTGACCTTTCCAGCCGCTGAAGTAAAACTTGAATTTATGGACCCTGCTGATGGCGAAGGGGCTTTGTTCCCAACAGGTAACTTAGTCGATGAATTAGAAGTGCCGGGTATTGGTATGTTGTCTGCAACGATGATCAATGCGGGTATTCCTACAGTTTTCATTAACGCCAGTGAAGTTGGCTATGATGGCACAGAGCTACAAGAAGCCATTAACGGTGATGCATCGGCACTTGAAAAGTTAGAAACGATTCGTGCCTATGGGGCGTTGAAAATGGGGCTAATTTCTCATATTGATGAAGCAAAGGCACGTCAACATACGCCAAAAGTAGCTTGGGTTGCACCAGCTAAAACTTATCATGCATCAAGCGGTAAAGTTGTAAACGAAGCCGATATTGATTTAGTAGTACGTGCTATGTCGATGGGTAAGTTGCACCATGCCATGATGGGCACGGCTGCGGTTGCAATAGGTACTGCAGCTGCTATTCCTGGTACCTTGGTAAACCTTGCTGCAGGTGGTGGTGAGCGACAGGAGGTAAACTTTGGTCATCCTTCTGGCACTTTAAAAGTGGGCGCTGCTGCAACACTTGTTGATGGTAATTGGCAAGTCACAAAAGCAAGTATGAGCCGAAGTGCACGTGTATTAATGGAAGGCTGGGTTCGAGTTCCTCAATAGTACACAGCTGTGCACAGATATAATTTAAATAAAGCGGCGGTTACGCCGCTTTGTCTAATCCGTAGCATTGTTGCTTCATGCCTTCAATAAACTCATCAAACTTGCCGCTCTGTTGCATGAGTTCTATTTCATCATTTAAGTCTTCTAAAACTTTTTGCCAGTGTGGCGTTGATTTGCTGACAGAAAAATATAGCGGTTTGTATTCAAGCTTAGGCTCTAATGCGACCAGTGATTCTAGTATTTGTCGTTTGCCGCTAATTGATAATTCAGACTTGTAAACGCTTGCTTTTAACACTTCAAGATCTGCCACAATCAGGCTTACGCGGTTACTAAGTAAGAGGTGAATTAGTTGGTACTCATTATTAGCGACGATTGTATCGATTTCTTTATTATCAATCATGGCATCGAGTTCTTTGGTGTTTTTATATGAGCGAACTACGCCAATTGGTAAATTTTTAACTGATTTTAAATCCCCATTAAATGGAATTTGAGTTCCCTTTAACGCCACGAAAGAAAGATCCCCACCTGGAATGGCATGGCTTAAAGCGAGTAAATCGTTGCGGGTTTTATCAAGGAAGTTATCTGAAATAACATCATCTTCAATGAAATATTCAGGAAAGAGAATATCAGCGCGACCTAATTCAGCCTCTCTTACGGCACGTGCCCAAGGATAAAAACCAATATGCACGCCATAACCTTTTTCAAGTAAGGAGCTTACAGTAAATTGATAGAGCCAGCCTTTGTTGCATAAGTTTTCGTCTATATAAGGAGGCCAATCTAAAGTAACGAGCTTTAATACATGTTTGGCATCTAAGTTATACCCATATCCGCCGTTGAAACGCACCGCTTCTTCAGTGATGATTTCGCCATTTTTTTCAAAGCTAACAGGCGTAAGGCCCGCAAGAGCTTGATATGAGGCGAATAAAAAAAATACGGTCAGTAGTTTCATAAATTGTTTAAGTTTTTGTTATTTATCTAAAGCTTAGCCTTTTGCCGTAAATATACAACCTAGTAACTGTAACAATATCTAACGGATGGAGTACATTTTTCGATCACAGCTTATATTAATAGACTTGAGTGACAAAAAGTTTACATTTGTATTATGATATCACTTAATGCTTTTGCAGCTTAAGGATAACAACAATGATAAAACCAAGTATCTATATATCACTTCTCACAAGCTCTATGCTTGCTCACGCACAATTACCGCTTAGCGTTACAAGCCCTGATGGACAAATAACTGTAAAACTCGAAAAACAACAAAATCAGCTTGTTTATAGCGTAAATTATGGCAACCAAGAGTTTTTGCAGCAATCACAGCTTGGTTTAAATACCAACCTGGGTGATTTTTCACAAAGCCTAAAATATAAAAGCCATACAACAGCTTCAGTCAATGAAAGATATAAGCTGCATAATGCAAAGGTGAGTGAAGTAAACTACACGGCGAATACCTTAAAAGCGCAATTTGAAAACCAAGAGGGCAAAGTACTAGGAGTCGAGTTTAACGTGTCTGATAGCGATGTTGCATTTCGTTATCAGATATCGGGAGCTGAAACTGATACCCGTATTAAGGTGTTAGCTGAATACAGTGCTTTTAACCTACCAGATAATGCAACCACGTTTATAAGCCCACAAGCCTTACCTGAAACGGGCTGGATGCAAACAAAACCAAGTTACGAAGAGCCTTACACCTTCAACGCAGCCCTTGGAACACCGTCAGCGAATGGCGTGGGCTATACATTTCCTGCATTATTTAAAAATAGCGATAAAGGCTGGTTATTAATTTCTGAAACCGGTGTTGATAGCCATTATGTTGGCTCAAAATTAAGCGAAGGCACGAAAGACGGTGTTTATCGTATTTCATTTCCTCAGGCTGGAGAAAACAATGGCATTGGTGCAACTTATGCGGCTATGGCAATGCCTGCAACCACACCTTGGCGCACCATCACGTTAGGAGCAAGTTTAAAGCCAATTGTTGAATCAACCGTGGCGTTTGATTTGGTTAAACCCCTTTATCAAGCAAGCCAAGAATATAAAATGGGTCGTTCAACATGGAGCTGGATTGTTTGGCAAGACCCAAGTATCAACTACGATGATCAAATCAAATTTATCGATTTAGCTGCGTCATTAAACTTTGAATATGTATTAATCGACAATTGGTGGGATAAAAACATTGGCCGCGAGAGAATGGCTGAATTGGTTAAGTACGCCAATGGAAAGGGCGTTGATGTTATTTTATGGTACAACTCAAATGGCTGGTGGAATGACGCACCTCAAACCCCACAAAATAGAATGAACAGTGCACCAGCACGTCGAAATGAAATGGCGTGGTTGCAAAGCATTGGTGTTAAAGGGCTTAAAGTAGATTTTTTTGGTGGTGACAAACAAGAGACCATTAAACTCTATGAAGATATTCTTACAGATGCAAATCAGTATGGTTTAGTGATCACCTTTCATGGCAGCACCATCCCGCGTGGCTGGGAAAGAATGTATCCTAACTTCGTCACATCTGAAGCAGTACTGGCATCGGAGAACCTTGTTTTTCATCAAAATTCGTTAGATTTACATGCCTATAACGCGACTATTTTACCGTTCACTCGTAATGCTATTGGCGCTATGGACTTTGCCCCAGTGTTTTTAAACAAACGCTTATCTCAAGATCAAACAGTCGGCAATATTCGTAAAACCACAGATACATTTGAACTGGCAACAGGTGTGCTTTATCAATCACCAGTGCAACATTTTGGTCTGACGCCAAATAACCTTGAAGAACAACCTCAATTTGTTATTGATACTTTAAAGGCGATGCCAACGGTATGGGATGAAACACGCTATATTGCAGGTCAGCCGGGTCAAGATGCAACGATTGCGAGGCGTCATCAACAAACATGGTGGGTAGCAGCCGTGAATGGTGAAAATAAATCTAAAACATTAGATATTGATTTACCTATGTTAGCAGGTAAAAAAATCACCCTGTTGTTTGATAAAAAAGATGGCATTGCAGGTACTAAGCAAGTCACAGTAAGTAACAGTGGTAAATTAACCTTAAACTTATTAGCTCAAGGTGGCGCACTGATAATTGGTCGCTAAATGTGAGTTAATAGGCGATAAACAAAACCAAGTAGAGAAAAGCGAGCAGGTTGCTCGCTTTTTTTATAGCTATATTTGCCTTGTTAAATTAGACGTGGGTCACAGAG